>NZ_JBFBJY010000028.1:0-91481 GCF_040702125.1 Kitasatospora sp. NPDC085895
GGCCGTCGGCGACGCTGTGGCCGAGCGCGGTGGCGGTCTCCGCGTAGCCGAGGACGACCGCCCGGGCGGCGTCCTCGGGGCCGAGCAGCTCGCGGCGCAGGTCGCGCAGCAGCTTGGCGACGTGGCCGGTGGCCTTGACGTTGTAGAGCGCGTGCTCGACCTTGCCCTCCTCGTCGACGACGACGGTGGAGCGGATCACGCCGACCACGGTCTTGCCGTACAGCTTCTTCTCGCCGTACGCGCCGTACGCCTCCAGCACCGACCTGTCCTCGTCCGCGACCAGGGTGACCCGGAGGTTCTCCTTCTCGCGGAACGTGCCGAGCTTCTCCGGCTTGTCGGGGGAGACGCCGATGACGTCGTAGCCGGCGCCGGCGAAGACCTCCAGGTTGTCGGTGAAGTCGCAGGCCTGGGTGGTGCAGCCGGGGGTGAGGGCGGCCGGGTAGAAGTACACGATCACCTTGCGGCCGAGGTGGTCGGCGAGGGACACCTGGTTGCCGTCGGCGTCGGGCAGGGTGAAGGCGGGGGCGGTGTCGCCCGCCTTGAGGCGCTCGCTCACGGTGGATCTCTCCTCGTGCTGGACGGGTGGTCGTACCCCGGCAAACCTACCCCGCTCGGTGGGTGGCGCTGCGCGGCGCGTGGGGGGAGCTGACAGACTGTGCGTGTCGCACAGGACAGCATCAGTGATTGGGGTGGCTCTCGTGGCCCAGGCGAGCAAGGACAAGTCGGCGCGAACGACGGCCCAGATCGAGGCGGACATCGCGCAGGCCCGTGAGCGGCTCGCGTCGACGCTGGACGAGCTGGCGATGCGGGTGCACCCCGCGACGGTCGCGGCGCAGACCAGGGCGCGGATGCTCGGCGCCGTCGAGCAGAAGGTCGGCCGGGCGTACGTGGCGGCGAGCGGGACGCTGGAGCAGGTCAAGGCCGGTTTCACGGACGAGAAGGGCCGGCCGCGGCCGGAGCGGGTGGTGCCGGCGGCGCTGGTCGGTGTCGGCGTGGTGCTGCTGCTGGCCTCGGCCCGCAAGCGGCGGCGCGGCTGAGTCAGGCCGGTCGGGGCCGGGGCGCTGCGGCGTCCCGGCCCTTTCCGTGTCCGTTCCGGATGGCGGGCACCTGCGGGCCCCGCCGTGCACCCGCGGGCCGTCGGGCGGGTACGGTCGGGTGCGTGAGCAAGAACGACGAGCAGAGCGCGCGGCACGAGGAGCCCCGGCACGACCGGCTGGGGGAGAAGCTGCCGATCAGGATGTTGCACGACCGGGTGCTGGTGAGGGCGGACGCGGGCGAAGGCGAGCGGCGCTCCACCGGCGGCATCCTCATCCCGGCGACGGCGGAGCTGTCCCGGCGCTGCGCCTGGGCCGAGGCGGTGGCGGTCGGCCAGAGCGTGCGGACGGTGGAGCCGGGCGACCGGGTGCTGTACGACCCGGAGGACAAGCTGGAGGTCGAGGTCCGCGGGGCGACGTACGTGCTGCTGCGCGAGCGCGACCTGCACGCGGTGGCGGCCGAGCGGCTGTCCGGCGCGGAGGGGTCGACCGGCCTCTACCTGTGAGCTCCGTGGGCGGGTGAGCCCCGCGGGCACGTGGGCGACGCCCCGGACCGCGTGTGCGGTCCGGGGCGTCGTGGTGCCGGGCGGGGCGGTTCAGGGCCGGGGTGCGGGTGGCGGTCCAGGGGCGGGTGCGGGGGCCGCGGCGGGCCGGGCGGCCGCGGGGCGCTTGACGGCGGGCGCCTTGGGCTTGGGCTTCGGTTGCGGCTTGGGCTTCGGCTTGGGCTTGGGTTTGGGCGCGGCGGGGGGCTGGGGGCTGGGCGTGGGCGGTTCGGTGTTGCCGGGGCCGGGTTGCAGGTCGAACTGGCCGACCGGGCTGCCGCCGAGCGCGGCGCCCATGTAGGAGGTCCAGATCCGGGCGGGGAAGGTGCCGCCGTTGACCCGCTCGTAGCCGGCGGTGCCGGCCAGCGACTCCTTGGCGTGGGTCTTCTTGTCCTCGCGGAACAGGCCGACCACCGTGGCGAGTTCGGGAGTGTAGCCGGCGAACCAGGCGGAGCGGTTGTCGTCGGTGGTGCCGGTCTTGCCGGCGGCGGGCCGGCCGAGGGCCTGGGCGGTGGCGCCGGTGCCGCGCGGGCCGACGGTGTCGCGCAGGACGTCGGTGACGGCGTCGGCGCTGGTGCGGCTGACGGCGGTGGTGGCGTCGTGGGCGGGCAGCGCGGGCCGGTCGCCGGTGCCGGGGCGTTCCAGGGCGGTGACGGCCCAGGGGCGGAAGGCCTGGCCGTGGTTGGCGAGGGCGGCGTAGACGGCGGCGAGGTCGAGGGCGCTGGGGGTGGCGGTGCCGAGCGTCATCGAGCTGTGGTCGGGGTCCATGCCCTGGAGGCTGTCGGGCAGGCCGAGGCGGATCGCGGTGCGGCGGACGTTGTCGAGTCCGGCGTCGATGCCGAGTTGGGCGTAGACGGAGTTGACCGAGCGCACCATGGCTTCGCGCAGGGTGATCTGGCCGTGGTTCTCGTTGTCCTCGTTGGGCGGGGCGTAGGGGGTGGGGCCGCCGACGACGAGCCGGCCGCTGGTGCCGTCGTACGGGGTCTGGGTGGTGATGGGTTTGCCGTCCTGGGTGGTGCGGTCGCCCTCCAGGGCGGCGGCGAGGTCGATGGGCTTGAAGGTGGAGCCGACCTGGTTGTCCTGGCGGAGGGCGTCGTTGTAGGGCTGGACGGCGTAGTCGGGGCCGCCGTAGGCGGCGACGATGCGGCCGGTGCCGGGTTCGACGGAGGCGCCGGCGACGCGGACGTCGGTGTCGGTGCGGGGGCGCTTGACGGGGTCGAGTTCGGCGGTGAGTTCCTGCTTGACGGCGTTGACGAAGGCGTCCTGGCGGTTCTTGTCGAAGGTGGTGGTGATCCGCCAGCCGCCGGCCTTGAGGGTGGCGGTGTCGAGGACGCCGGTCTGGGTGAGCCAGTCGTCGGCGATGTCGACGAGGTAGCCGGCCTGCCCTTCGAGTCCGCCCGCGGGCTGCGGGTCGAGGACCTCGGGGAAGGTGGTCGCGGCGCGGGTGGCCTGGTCGAGGAGGCCGAGCGAGACCATGCCGTCGAGGACGTAGTTCCAGCGGGCGACGGCCTTCTCGCGGTTGGCGGGGGAGGCGGTCTTCACGTCGTAGGCGCTGGGGGCCTGCAGCAGGGCGGCGAGGTAGGCGCCCTGGGCGAGGTCGAGGTGGGCGGCGTCGGTGCCGAAGTAGGCGCGGGCGGCGGTCTGGATGCCGTAGGCGCTGCGGCCGAAGTAGCTGGTGTTGAGGTAGCCGGCGAGGATCTCGTCCTTGCTGTCCTGGCGGTCGACCTTGAGCGAGATGAAGAGTTCGCGGGCCTTGCGGCTGAGGGTCTGTTCCTGCGTCAGGTAGTAGTTCTTGACGTACTGCTGGGTGATGGTGGAGCCGCCCTGGAAGGCACGGCCGCCCTGGCCGAGGTGGCTGACGTTCTGCCAGGCGGCGCGGACCATGCCCTTGAGGTCGATGCCGCGGTTGCGGAAGAAGGTGCGGTCCTCGGCGGAGACGACGGCGTCGCGGACGTGCACGGGGACCTGGTCCAGGGCGACGTCCTCGCGGTTGACTGCGCCGGTGCGGGCGATCTCGGTGGTGCCGTCGGCGTAGTAGTACACGTTGCTCTGGGCGAGGGCGTGCGCGTTGGGGTCGGGGACGGGCACGGCCAGGTAGAGCGCGGCGAAGGCGCCGGTGGAGAGCAGCAGTCCGCCGCCGAGCAGGGTCAGCGAGGTCCGCCAGGTGGGGACGGTGCGGCGCCAGCGGGGGAGGCTGCGGCGGTGGTCGCGGCGGGCGCGGCGGCGCAGCCGGCGGCGGTCGCGGCGGGTGCCGGGTGCGCCGGGGGGCGTGCCGGGTCCGTCGGGCCGGTCGTTCTCGCGGTCGGGGCGGCGCGGGCCGGGGGCCCGGCCGGGGGCCGGTGCGGGTGCGGGCCGGGCGGGGGCGTCGGGGGCCGCGGCGGTGCCCCGTTGGGCGGGCGGATCGGCGCGCGTGGCGGTGTCCTGCCCGGGGCGGTGGTGGCCTTTGCCCGCCGGGTTGTTGGCTCGCTGCGCTCGGGTCATGGGGCGATTATGGGCGATTTGATCCGTAATCAGGTGTTTTGGCCGGTCGGTTCGGGCGTGCCGGAATTCGCCTGCGCGGGCTCGCGGCCGGCGCTACGGTGAAAGGTGACAACCGCAGACCGCTGAGACGCCGCTCAGCTCCGCCCGCCGCTCCGGACCCCCGGGGTGCGCCCGGTCGGAGCCGATCGGGGCTGCCCGCACGCCCGCGTGCGGGCCGTTCGGCGTGCGCCCGTACCGGTCCGTGCACGACTGCGGGCCGAAAAGTCGACAAGGAGACATCATGGCGATGGCAGTGCAGACCGGACGACGGGAAGGGGGCGGCACGGCGGTCCACCTCGCGGTGGCCGCCGGCGCCTTCCGCCGCTACGCCACCTACCGCGCCGCGACCCTCGCCGGCACCGTCACCAACACCGTCTTCGGCTTCATCCTCGCCTACACCTTCCTCGCCCTGTGGCAGGCCCGCCCCGGCCTCGGCGGCTACGACACCGCCCAGGCCGTCACCTACATCTGGATCAGCCAGGCACTGCTCGTCACCGTCGCCGTCTGGGGCGGCGGCTTCCAGGACGACGTCCAGGAACGCCTGCGGACCGGCGACATCGCCGTCGACCTGCACCGCCCGGTCGACTTCCAGGGCTGGTGGCTCGCCACCGACCTCGGCCGCGCCGCCTTCCACCTGCTCGCCCGCGGCACCCTGCCGACCCTCGCCGGCGCCCTCGCCTTCCACCTCCGGCTGCCCGCCTCGCCGCTGGTGTGGGCGGTCTTCCTGATCTCCGTCGCGCTCGCCGTCACCGTCAGCTTCGGCCTGCGCTTCCTGGTCGTGCTGACCGGCTTCTGGCTGCACGACTCCGACGGGGTGCGGGCCGTCGTGCTGGTCGTCGCGATGTTCCTCTCCGGCATGCTGCTGCCGATCGGGCTCTTCCCCGGCTGGCTCGGCAGCCTCGCCGCCGCCCTGCCCTGGGCCGCGGTGATCCAGACCCCGGTCGACATCCTCGTCCAGCACCGCACCGGCGCCGCCGCGGCCACCGGGATCGCCGGCCAGCTCGCCTGGGCCGTCGTCCTCCTCGCCGCCGGACGGCTCACCCTCGCGCTCGCCGTGCGCAAGGTGGTGGTGCAGGGTGGCTGAGCTCCTCCTCGCCGAGCGCCCGGGCCGCGGGGCCGTCCGCGCCGGGTGGGCGCGCGCCTGCTGGGCCGTCCGCGCCTGGTGGCTGATGGCCGGCATGTGGACGCGGTCCTCGATGTCCTACCGGACCTCCTTCGTCCTCATGCTCCTCGCCAACCTCGCCACCACCTCCCTCGACTTCCTCGTCGTCGTCCTGATGTTCCGCCACACCCGCACCCTCGGCGGCTGGACCCTGCCCGAACTCGGCTTCCTCTACGGCACCTCGGCCTTCGCCCTCGGCACCGCCAACCTCTTCGTCGGCTCCGTCGACGCGCTCGGCAACCGGATCCGCACCGGCACCCTCGACACCATGCTGGTCCGGCCCGCCCCGGCCCTCGCCCAGGTCTGCGCCGAACGCTTCTCGCTGCGCCGCCTCGGCCGGCCCCTCCAGGCCGCCGCCGTCCTCGGCTGGTCGCTCACCGCACTGCCCGTGCACTGGACGGCCGACCGGATCCTGCTCGTCCCGGTGCTGCTGCTCTGCGGCAGCGTCATCTTCGCGAGCATCTTCGTCGCCGGCGCCACCCTGCAGTTCTGGTGGGGCGACGCCGGCGAACTCCAGCACTCCCTCACCTACGGCGGCGCCACCCTGCTCCAGTACCCGCCCACCGTCTTCGCCAAGGAACTCGTCGCCGGCACCGTCTTCGGCGTCCCGCTGGCCTTCGTCAACTGGCTGCCCGCACTGCACGTCCTCGGCCGACCCGACCCGCTCGGCCTGCCCGCCGCCTTCCAGTACGCCTCGCCCGTCGCGGCCGCGCTCTGCGTGCTCGCCGCCGCCCTCACCTGGCGGGCCGGACTGCGCGCCTACCAGGGCGCCGGCAGCTGAACCGGCCCCCGAACCGACCCGGCAGCCGGACCGGCCCGCCGGGCCCACCACCCCGCCGGGCCCACCACCCCGCCGGGCCCACCACCCCGCCGAGCAGAAGCCGAGCAGAAGGAGACACCCCGTGGCCCTCATCGAACTCGACGACGTCCGCCGCAGCTTCACCGTCCGCACCCGCGCCGGCCGCTTCCGCCGCGCCCGGCGCGAGGTGCACGCCGTCGACGGCCTCAGCTTCACCGTCGGCGCCGGCGAGTGCGTCGGCTACATCGGCCCCAACGGCGCCGGCAAGTCCACCACCGTCAAGATGCTCACCGGCATCCTCGTCCCCAGCTCCGGCCGGCTCCGCGTCGCCGGCGTCGACCCCGCCCGCGACCGCACCGCCCTCGCCCGCCGGATCGGCGTCGTCTTCGGCCAGCGCACCACGCTCTGGTGGGACCTCCCGCTGCGCGACTCCTACGAACTCGCCCGCCGCATCCACCGCATCCCCGACGCCCGCTACCGCGCCAACCTCGACCGCTGCGTCGACCTGCTCGACCTCGGTGCCCTCCTCGACACCCCCGTCCGGCAGCTCTCGCTCGGCCAGCGGATGCGCGGCGACCTCGCCGCCGCCCTGCTCCACGACCCCGAGGTGCTCTACCTCGACGAGCCGACCATCGGCCTCGACGTGGTCAGCAAGGCCAAGGTCCGGGCCTTCCTCAAGGAGGCCCACCGGGGCCGCGGCACCACCGTGCTGCTCACCACCCACGACCTCGTCGACATCGAGCAGCTCTGCGACCGGGTCATGGTGATCGACCACGGCCGGCTCGTCCACGACGGCGACCTCGACGGCCTGCACGCCGCCGGCGACAGCGAACGGACCCTGGTCGTCGACCTCGCCGAGGCGCGGCCGCCGATCCTGGTGCCCGGCGCCCGCACCGTCCGGGTCGACGGGCCCCGCCAGTGGCTGGCCTTCCCCGCCCGGGAGAGCGCCGCGCCGATCGTCGCCGCGGTCGCCGCCCGCTACCCGCTGGCCGACCTCTCGGTCCGCGAACCCGCCATCGAGGACGTCATCGCCCGGATGTACGCGGGCGCCGTCATCGGCTGAGCCGCCCGGCCCCGCCGGCCCCGCCGTCCCGATCACGCCGCCCGGCCCGGTGTCGTGATCAGGACGGCGGGCGCGGGGCAGACTGTCGGGGTGAGCGTCGAACAGAGAACCGGAACGGCCTCCCGACCTCCCACCGGGGTCAGCTTCACCGAGGCCGACGAGCGCAAGCGCCGCGGCGTACGGCGGATGAAGACCATCGCCACCGGCCTGCTGGCGTTCGCCACCGTCGTCTTCGCCCTGGCCACCTGGGCCTCCGCCGCCGGGGCCGGGGCCTGGGCGGGCTACGTCGCGGCCGCCGCCGAGGCCGGCATGGTCGGCGCGCTCGCCGACTGGTTCGCGGTGACCGCGCTGTTCCGCCGCCCGTTCGGCCTGCCGATCCCGCACACCGCGATCATCCCGACCAAGAAGGACGCCTTCGGCAAGTCGCTCGGCGACTTCGTCGGCGACAACTTCCTCTCCCCGCCGGTCGTCCGTGCCCGTCTGGAGGCCATCGGCATCTCCCGCCGGCTCGGCGAGTGGCTGGCCGCCCCCGGCAGCGCCGAACGCGTCACCCGGGAGGCCGCCGCCGCACTGCGCGGCGTCATCGCCGTGCTCCGCGACGAGGACGTGCAGGCGGTCGTCGCCGAGGCCGTCACCCGCCGGGCCGCCGCCACCCCCGTCGCGGAACCGGCCGGCCGGCTGCTCGGCAAGGTCGTCGCCGACGGCGGCCACCACGGCGTGGTCGACCTGGTCAGCGTCCGCGTCCACCACTGGCTCGCCGAGCACCACGAGGACATCGTCGAACGGGTCACCCGCAAGACGCCCGGCTGGACGCCCAAGTTCATCGACCACCAGGTCGGCGAACGCGTCTACAAGGAGCTGATGCGGTTCGTCACCGACATCCGCGACGACCCGCAGCACCCCGCCCGCGGCGCCATCGACAACTTCCTCGCCGACTTCGCCACCGAGCTGCAGCACGACCCCGACACCATCGCCCGGGTCGAGCACGCCAAGGCCGACCTGCTGGAACGGCCCGAGGTGCAGGACCTCATCGCCTCCTCCTGGGCCGCCGTGCGCACCCTCGTCCTCGGTGCCGCGGAGGACGAGCAGAGCGAGCTGCGCCGCCGGCTGCGCGACGCGCTGCGCTCGCTCGGCCGCCGGCTCGCCACCGACCCGAAGCTGCAGGCCAAGGCCGACGGCTGGCTGCAGGACGCCGCCGAGTACGTCGTCGAGACCTACCGCGAGGAGATCACCGCGCTGATCTCCGACACCGTCGCCGGCTGGGACGCCGACGACGCCTCCCGCAAGATCGAGGCCAACGTCGGCCGCGACCTGCAGTTCATCCGGATCAACGGCACGGTCGTCGGCGCCGCCGCGGGGCTGGTGATCCACACCGTCGCGGTGGCCCTCGGCGGATAGCATGCAGAGTCAGTCGGACCCGTGAAGGAGCGTGTGTGGTGACCGAGGGCAGCAACCCGATCGAGGCGTTCATCGCCGGCATGCCGAAGGCCGAGCTCCACGTGCACCACGTCGGCTCCGCCTCCCCGCGGGTCGTCGCCGAGCTCGCCGCCCGCCACGAGGGCCGCACCAAGGTGCCCGCCGACCCGGCGGCGCTCGCCGAGTACTTCACCTTCACCGACTTCGCGCACTTCATCGAGGTGTACCTGAGCGTCGTCGACCTGATCCGCGACGCCGAGGACGTCCGCGCCCTCACCTACGGCGTCGCCGAGGACATGGCCCGCCAGCACATCCGCTACGCCGAGCTCACCATCACCCCGTACTCCTCGGTGAACCGCGGCATCCCCGACGTCGCCTTCATGGAGGCCATCGAGGACGCCCGCAAGGCCGCCGAGAAGGAGCTCGGCGTCGTGCTGCGCTGGTGCTTCGACATCCCCGGCGAGGCCGGCCTCGCCGCCGCCGAGGAGACCGCCCGGCTCGCCGTCGACCTCGCCCCCGAGGGCCTGGTCAGCTTCGGCCTCGGCGGCCCGGAGATCGGCGTGCCCCGCCCCCAGTTCAAGCCCTACTTCGACCGCGCCCGGGCGGCCGGCCTGCGCAGCGTCCCGCACGCCGGCGAGACCACCGGCCCGCAGACCGTCTGGGACGCCCTGCGCGACCTCGGCGCGGAGCGGATCGGCCACGGCACCCAGGCCGTCCAGGACCGGGCGCTGCTCGACCACCTCGGCGAGCACCGGATCGCGCTGGAGGTCTGCCCGACCTCCAACATCGCCACCCGCGCCGTCGAACGGATCGAGGAGCACCCGATCAAGCAGATGGTCGACGCCGGACTGCTCGTCACCGTCAACAGCGACGACCCGCCGATGTTCGGCACCGACCTCAACACCGAGTACGCCGTCGCCGCCCGGCTGCTCGACCTCGACGAGGCCGGCGTCGCCGCGCTCGCCAAGAACGCCGTCGAGGCCTCCTTCCTCGACCAGGGCGGCAAGGCCCGGCTCGCCGCCGAGATCGACACCCACCTGGCCGCCTGGCGGCGCTGACCGGGCCCCGCCACGCGTGGCACGACCCCGGTCCGGCGAGAAGCCGGGCCGGGGTCCGCCGTTCCGGGCGGGGGAGCGCCGATGGCGGGAACAGGACGCCCGGGCGGGGATGTTGTGAGTGTCCGGTGACAAGTGCGTACCGATGGCCGCCGAGGGTCCGTACCCCCTGACGGCCCGTCCGTACGGGCCGCTATGTTACGGGTGGGGGTTGCTGCCGCCCGTCGGTGCGCACGACCGACCGGACGGTGACGGACCCTGATTGCCGGGGGCGAGAGAGATGTGGTGGAACGGCTGGCCGCGGCGGGCCGGCCGGACACGGGGGAGGTTTCAACGATGGTGAACGCGGCGGACTCCGGCGGCGGCAGCGGCGGCGGCACGTTCGGCATCTTCTACAACGTCGTGTCGACGGTGACGGCCGCTCAGACCGCGGCGATGGTGGCCCAGTCCCAGGCCCTCGCCGGCCAGGTCGGCGCCCAGGCCGTCAAGGTCGAGGTCGAGAACCTGCAGACCTTCAAGAACAAGGTCGACACGATCCTCAAGGACCTCGACGGCTCGCCCGCGAGCCACGGCGAGGTCTCCCAGCAGCAGCTGCAGTCCTGGCAGCTCGGCCAGAACTTCGGCCAGGCGGGCAGCCTGATGAGCGCCTACGCCACGGTGCACGCCAACCTGGAACAGCTGTCGAAGACGCTCTCCCTGCAGATCGAGGCGATGAGCGCCAGCATCGACATGGCGGCCCGCGGCTACGCCAACGCCGACGAGGAACAGCGCCAGAAGTTCCAGACGATCCTCAACCAGGCGGACCAGCAGACCCAGGTGTCGTCGGCGGCCGGCTACCGGACCGCCGCGGGCGGCGGCACCCAGGCCCGGCCCGCCTCGTACCCGCAGCAGGCCGCCCAGCCGCCCACCGGCACCCAGCAGGGTTCGTACTGATGTCCGCTCCGGCAGCGGAGAGGGGGAGTGAGGCATGACCGAGAAGCGATTCGTCAGGTTCCACCGCGACGGCGACGACTTCGGCGGCGCCAGCCACGAGCAGTTGGTGGCCATGGTCGAGAGCGCCGACCCGGTGGCCGTCATGCAGGTCGGCCAGCGGCTGCTGCTGGCCGCCCAGAAGATGGACGAGATCAGCAACGAGCTGCACGCCCACATGAGCGGCCTCGAGTGGGAGGGTCAGGCGGCCGACAGCTTCAAGACCTGGGGCGGCAACGTCTCCAAGTCCACCATGCAGCTCGCCGACTACTCGCGGAACGCCGGCACCTACATCGCGACCGCCGGCGAGACGCTCGGCGAGGTCAAGCGGAGCATGCCGGACGTGCCGACCTCCGACATGGAGCTCGTCCGCCGGTACGAGGCGCAGCCGAACACCGCGGTCGGCGTCGGCGGCTTCATCGCCGGCGGCATGGCGATGCCCGGCATCGGGAACGTGGTCGGCGGCTGGGCGGCCGACAAGGTCGCCGGCATGGTGGACTCCGACTGGGTCACCCAGGAGCAGGCGCAGGCCGCGCAGCAGCGCGTCGACCAGGCGCACCAGGACGCGATCCAGCAGATGGCCAAGCTGGGGCAGTCCTACGACCAGTCGGTCACCCGGCTGAACTCCGCGCAGCCGCCGGAGTTCCCGGCGGTGCCGGGTGCCGAACGGCGCCAAGACGGACAGAACGTCGAGGTGGGCGGCAGCACCGGCGGCGGCGGAGGTACCGGCGGCTCGGGCCGGCCGGCACAGATGCCCACGTGGACACCGCCGTCCGGCCACCAGACGGTGCCCACGACGCCGCCGGTCCACCAGGTGCCGACCGGGCCAGGCCCGGTGCACACCATGCCGTACCCGAACACCGGCCAGGTGCCGAGCACCGGCATCGACCACGCGCCGACGATGCCGACCTCGCCGACCCTGCCGGGCGGTAACCAGCCCGGTGGTGGCAGCACGCTGCCCGGCGGCGGAAGCCTGCCCGGGGGCGGGAACCTCGGCGGCGGCGGTCTGCCCGGCGGCGGTCTGCCCGGCGGTCTCGGAGGCGGTGGCCTCGGTGGCGGCGGTCTGGGCGGCGGCCGCGGTGGTGCCGGTGGCGGCGGTCTCCCCGGCGGTCGCGGCGGCGGTGGCAACACCGTCGGCGCGGGTCGTGCGGGCGGTACGGCCGGAGCGGGCGGCACCGGAGCCGGGGCCCGGCCCGGTGGTGGTGCGGCCGGCAGCACCCCGGGGACGGGCCAGGCGGGCCGCGCCGGTGCACCCGGCATGGGCGGCATGCCCCACGCCGGAGGCGCGGGCGGTGCGGGCGCCAAGGGCGGTGCCGGCGGCGGCCGCGCGGGCGGCGGCCTGGTGGGCCGGGCCGGCGGTGCGGTCGGTGGACGCCGCGGGCCCGCGGCCGGCGGCGAGTTCACCCAGGGCGGCACCGGTCTGCGCGGCCGGGCCGAGCGGGGCGCGGACGGCCGCTCCGGCCAGGGCGGCTTCGGCGGCGGCCACGGTGCCGGCGGCGCGGGCCGCAAGGACCGCAACCGCGGGAACCGTCCGGACTACCTCGTCGAGGACGAGGACACCTGGACCTCCGGTTCGGGGCCGGTCAACCCCGGCGTGATTGAGTAGGAATCAGGTCGACTGCCCGGCCGCGGGGCCACGAGACGCCCCGCGGCCGGGCAGGTCCGTGCGTCGGGAGGCGCGCCGGGCCGACGGCGACGGTTGACGAGGGAGAGCAGGATGCGGCGAACGGGCACGGCAGTGCGGGGGCGGCGGTTCGCCGCGGTGATGGCGGCGGTGGCCGCGGTCGCGGTCGGGACGGCGGCCGGACCGGCCGCCGCCGTGGACTCGATCCGCGCCCAGCAGTGGTACCTGGACGCCATGCACGCCCCGGACATGTGGAAGACCAGCACCGGCCAGGGCATCACCGTCGCGGTGATCGACAGCGGCGTGAACGCCGCGCACCCGGACCTGGCGGGGCAGGTGTTGCCCGGCAAGGACTTCACCGGAACCGGGAACACCTCGGACTCCACCGGCCACGGCACCGGCATGGCGAGCATCATCGCCGGCACCGGCAAGGGACTGGGCGGCAAGGGCGAGTACGGCCTGGCCCCCGGCACCAAGATCCTGCCGATCAAGGTCAACGACACCTACGGCGGCAAGGTCGAGGCGGAGAACTCCGACCTCGCACAGCTGGGCCAGGCGATCGTCTACGCCTCGGACCAGGGCGCGAAGGTCATCAACATGTCGGTGGGCATCCCGGCGTCGAACCTCAAGCCGGTCGACCTGCAGAAGTTCAAGATCTCGGTGGACCACGCCCTCGCCCGCGGCAGCCTGGTCTTCGCCGCGGTCGGCAACAGCGGAAACACCACCAACCGGGTGGAGTACCCGGGTGCGGCCCCCGGCGTGGTCGGTGTCGCCGCCACCGACAAGGACGGCAAGGCCGTCGCGGTGTCCGAGCACGGCCCGCAGGTCTCCCTGGCCGCGCCGGGCGCCGACATCTACAGCGCTTGCACCGGACCGTCCGGCTACTGCAAGGGCACCGGCACCTCCGACGCCACGGCCGTGGCCTCCGCCTCGGCTGCCCTGCTCTGGGCGGCCCACCCCGACTGGACCAACAACCAGGTCCTGCGCGTGCTGATCAACACCGCCAGCAACCCGAAGGAGCGCAGCGACTTCATCGGCTACGGCGCCGTGCGCCCGCGGATCGCGCTCAGCGACCCGGGCGACCCGGGCGCGGCCGGCGAGTTCCCGCTGAAGGCAGCGGCGGCCGTTGATCCGACCCCGGGTGCGGGCACCGGCGGTGCCACCGCGCCGGGGACGGCACCGGCCCCCGCCGGGTCCTCGCAGGCCGCGGCCGCCCCCTCGGACGGCGGCTCCGGCACGGACCCGCTCGACCTGGTGCTGATGATCATCGGCGGGCTCTTCGGCTTCGCGGTGCTGCTGGTGATCGTCTTCTTGGTGATCGGCCGGCGGAAGAAGGCCGCCGCCGCGGGCGCGGCCCCGGTGCCGCCGCCCGCGCCGTACGGTGCCCAGCCGCCCCACCAGGCGCCGGGCTTCCCCGCCCAGCAGCCGCCCGCCGGCCCCTACGGGCAGCAGCCGCCGGCCGCCCCGTACGGCCAGCAGCCCTCCGCGCCCGGCGGCTACCCGCCGCCGCAGGGGCAGACCCCACCGCCTCCGGGCGGCAACCCCTACGCCCGCTGACGGGCGAGGACAGCACGGCCCCGGGGCCGGCCGCGATCCGCGGCCGGCCCCGCGGCGTTCCCCGGGCTCGGGCCGGCCCGCGGGGCGATCGTCGGCCGAGGTGGCCGTCAGCCGAGGCGGACGACGCTGCCCGTGGCGGCGGAGGTGCGGGCCGCCTCCAGGACGGTGAGCGCGGCGACGGCGTCCCGCGTGTCCACCGGCGGCGGGGTGCCGTCGGCCAGCGAGGCGGCGATGCCGGCGTAGTAGGCGGGGTAGTCGCCGGGATCGGTGGGGATGCGCTCGGCGCCCTCGTCGGTGCCGAGGGTGCCGTACGCGGCTGGGTCGTCGGCGCCCCACGGGTAGCCGTCGCCGGGCGTGCGGCCCGCCCTGAGGTCGCTCTCCTGCGGGTCCATGCCGAACTTCACGTACCCGGCGCGGTCGCCGAGGACGCGCAGCCGGGGGCCGCCGACCGGGGCGACGGCACTCGTCCACAAGTGGGAGCGGACACCGGAGGCGTGGGTGAGGGCCAGGAAGGCGTCGTCGTCGACCACCGCGCCGTCGCGCCGGGTGTCGATCTCCGCGTACACCGACTCGGCCGGGCCGAAGAGCGTGAGCGCCTGGTCGACGAGGTGGCTTCCCAGGTCGTACAGGGTGCCGCCGACCTCGGCCGGGTCGGCGAGCTCCCGCCACCCCGGCTTGGGCTTCGGCCGGAACCGCTCGAAGCGCGACTCGAAGCGGTGCACCCGGCCGAGCGCACCCTCACCGATCAGCCGGCGGGCCGTCAGGAAGTCGCCGTCCCAACGGCGGTTCTGGAAGACCGAGAGCAGCACCCCGGCCCGCTCCGCCGCGTCGCAGAGCCGGGCCGCCTCGACGGCCGAGCCCGCGAGCGGCTTGTCGATCACCGCCGGCAGGCCGGCGGCGACCGCCGCCTCGGCGAGCGGTACGTGGGTGCGGTTGGGGGAGGCGACGACCACCAGGTCGAGGTCCTCCGCCCGGTCGAACAGGTCGGCCGGGGTGTCGAGCGGCTGCGCCCCGGGATGGGCGCGGTGCAGCCGGTCGCGGCGGTCCGGGTTGGCGGTGACCACCGCGACCAGCTGCAGTCCGGGGGTGGTGGCGATCAGCGGGGCGTGGAAGGCGGAACCGGCCAGGCCGTAGCCGATCAGGCCGACGCGGAACGGGGTGCGGGGCGCGCTGGTCATGCGACCCACTCAACCACGGCCGCACCGGCCGGCCGGGTCAGCGCGCGTGCGTGCCGCGGGCGCGGTTGCGGCGGCGCAGCACGGCCATCGCGGCGCCGGAGAGCACGAACGCCGTGCCGACGGCGGCGATCAGCCCGGTGGAACGGTCGGTGCCGGTCTGGGCGAGCTGCTGCCCGGCCGGGACGGCGTCCGTGACGGCGGGCGTCCCGGAGGCCGCCGGGGTGCCGGTGCCGGTGGCCGAGGGGGTGCCCTGCCCGGTGCCGGCGGGGGAACCGGTCGCCGCGGCGGGTACGGCGACGGGTGCGACGGCGCTCGTGCCGGTGCCGGTGGCCGGGGTGGCGGCGGAGTCGTGGACGTGCGGGGTGCCGCTGCCCGCGGGCGGGACGGGGGCCGTGCCAGCGGTCTTGCCGCTGCCGTCGAAGACCACGTCGGAGCAGGAGTAGAACGCCTCCGGGCTGTCCGAACGCTGCCAGATCGCGTACACCAGCTGGCGCCCCTTCAGCCCCGCCGGGATCCGACCGGGCAGCACGTACTGGCCGTCGACCAGCTGCGGGTCGGTGACCGTCAGGAACGGGGTGGACTGCAGGTTCGACCAGGCGAGCGGCTTGGCCGGGTCGTACGTGCCGTTGGTGACGTACAGCCGGAAGGTGCCGCGGTGCGGCGCGGTGGCGCGGTACCGGAAGGTGAACGGCGAGCCGGCCGTCAGGTTGGTGGCCGGCCAGTCCGCGCGGGGCAGGTCCAGGCCGGCGAACTCGGCGTTGTCGGCGCTGCACAGCTTGCCGTCCGGGATCAGCTGCTGGTGGCGGCCGTTGGCGTCACCGATCCGCACACCGTTCCAGTCGTACATCGCCTGGGTGCCGCCGCGGGCGATCGCCGCCGCGCAGGCCGCGGACTTCGGGTGCTCCGGGCCCTCCAGGTAGCAGCCCTCGACCCGGCTCAGCGGGTTCTGCATCGAGCCGTGCGCGGCGGCCGTGCCGGTGCCGAGCGTGCCGGACAGGGCCAGGCCGGCGAGGGTGCCGGCGAGGACGGTGACCCGGCGGCGGGCGGAGGGACGAGCGGACATGGCGGCGCTCCAGGATCGAGGGTCGGGGACGCTGTGCCAGCACGCTAACCACTGCCGATGGCCGGATTGACGGGTGATCAGTGCTGTTATGGGGTCTTTAAGGCGTTCTTGAGGCGGCAGGCCCGGGGTCCTGCGGCTGGCCGGCGGATGCCGTAGCGGCGTCCGGCGGGGCCGGCGCGGGTCGGGGCGGGCCAGGAACGGGCCGGAGCGGGCCGCAGCCGAGTCCGCTGGTCGGGACGTCCTCCCCGCCGGGCAGGTGTGCGGATTAGGCTGGTCGTGTTGGGGCAGCCAGTAGGACCCCCACACGTCGCGGAGGGCCCGCAGCGGGCACCGGGCGGAGGGGTGCAGTTCCGTACGACCACCGCACGACCTCGGGAGACACGCACGTGGCAGACCGCAAGCCCATCGAGTCCTGGCTGACCGACATGGACGGCGTCCTCATCCATGAGGGCACGCCGATCCCCGGCGCGGAGGAGTTCCTCCGCCGTCTGCGGGAGTCCGGCAAGCCGTTCCTGGTGCTCACCAACAACTCGATCTACACCCCGCGCGACCTCAGCGCCCGTCTCGCCGGCATGGGCCTGGAGGTGCCGGAGGAATGCATCTGGACCTCCGCCCTCGCCACCGCCAAGTTCCTCAAGAGCCAGCGGCCCGGTGGCACCGCGTACGTCATCGGCGAGGCCGGCCTCACCACCGCGCTCTACCAGGCCGGCTACGTGCTGACCGACAAGGACCCGGACTACGTGGTGCTCGGCGAGACCCGCACCTACAGCTTCGAGGCGCTCACCAAGGCGATCCGCCTGATCAACGGCGGCGCCCGCTTCATCTGCACCAACCCCGACGAGACCGGCCCGTCCACCGAGGGCGTGCTCCCGGCCACCGGCTCCGTCGCCGCCCTCATCACCAAGGCCACCGGCGTCGAGCCCTACTTCGTCGGCAAGCCCAACCCGCTGATGATGCGTGAGGCGCTCAACACCGCCGGGGCGCACTCGGAGACCGCCGCGATGATCGGCGACCGGATGGACACCGACGTGGTCTCCGGCATGGAGGCCGGCATGGAGACGATCCTCGTCCTGACCGGCCTCACCTCGCCGGCCGACGTCGAACGCTTCCCGTACCGGCCGACGCGCGTCGTGAAGTCGATCGCCGACCTGATCGACGAGATCTGACCGTCGGGGACAGTCGCAGCGCCCCTACCAGCGGGTTTCCGCCGGTAGGGGCGCTGCGTTCGCTCGCCGGGCCGTCTACGGGACGTCAGCGGACCGAGTCGTGGGTGCGTCAACGACACTCTGCTGCGGTGATGCGGCGTCACCACCGCCTGGTGCGGCCCCATCGCCCCGGGACCGGTGCGCCGTGCACGAAGGCGCTGTGCCATGATCCTCGCGCCGCTCCGCCGCGACCGGCCACTGTGCTCCTCACGGAAGACCCGAGGCACCCCATGTCACAACGCCGTCTCCCCCTGTACGCCCGCGCCGCAGCGGTCGTCACCACCGTGACCGCCGCAGCCCTGGGCGGCCTCGTCCTGCCCGCCCACGCCGACACCGTGACGGCCGTCGAGAACGACCTCAACGGCGACGGTCACACCGACCTGGTTGTGGTGGGCAACCAGGCCTCGCTCGACGCTGGTCTCTGGCTGACCGACGGTGCGGCGGGCGGAAACCTCACCGGCACCGCGACCGACATCGGAGTCAACGGTCTGGGTGCGAGCGGCAGCAGCCCGGCCGACTACAACGGCCGCCAGGTGATCGTCGGGCACTTCCGCACCGGTGCCGGCCCCAACGACGTCCTGATCTACGACCCGGCCACGGGATCCGGCACGGTGATCTACGGCACTGGAGACGGATCTCCTCTGAACCCGCTGAGCGGCATCGGCGTCCCCTCGGTCGCATTCATGTCGCCCGTCACTGGCGCACTGCCCACGTCCATAGCCAATGCCGGCCAGCTCTACACCACCGCCGCCCAGGGCGAGCCGAACCCCCTCCCGTCGCTACTGAGCGTCCTCGACGGCGCGCTGTGGCTGCAGCCCACCGGTGCGGCGCCTGGTGCATTCTTCCCGCCCGAGCTGGTCCTCACCGAGACCAACCCCACCGGCAGCGGCACCTGGAGCGGCTGGAGCATCACGACCGCCCTTGTCGACAACATGCCGGCCCTGTTCGCCCGCTCCGAGACGGGTGGCCAGCTGTACTACTACAGCCCCGCGGCCCTGCTCGACATGACCCTCGGCACCCCCGCCACACCGGTCCTTGTCGCCGCTGAGGGTTGGGACGCTGCTGCGAAGCCGCTGGTCCAGGCCGCTGACGTCGATCAGGACGGCACCGTGGACCTCCGCGCCGTCGACGCCTCCGGCAACGCCACCACCTATCGCTTCGACGGGACGGCCCTCACCGCCCTGGGCACCCACAACCTGCTCACCGGCGCCGACACCGTCCCCGGCGGCACCCCGACGGCCACTCCCACCCCCACGGCCACTCCCACCCCCACGGCCACTCCCACCCCGACTCCGACCGGCCCCAAGCGTCACCCGCACCCGACGAAGTCGCGCCAGCACTGACGGCCCATTGGTCCTACGGCTGGTTACGGCTGAGGCAGTAGAGCATAGGGACCGTCGGCTCCGTTCTGACCGTCAGAAATTCCCACAGCGCCCCTACCAGCGGGTTTTCCACCGATAGGGGCGCTGTGCTTGCCATCTGGCCGTCTCCGGGACGTCAGCGGCCAGAGCCGTGGCCGAACACCGCGTTCACGGCCTCCCGAGTGCGCTTCCGGCTGCTCGGCATCAGGCTGTGTAGATCCTCGGCGGGAACCCGGGGTTCGCGTGACCCAGGGGATGCACCATGCCCAAGCCCGGAGAACCGGCAATCCGGCAGGATGTGCCTCATGACAGCAGAGCAGGGGCCCCGTGCCAGCCACACCGTGACAACGCACTCCGACGGCGTCTCGCGCGTGTTCGGCCGGGAAGAGAACGCACAGATCAGCGTTCGGAAGGCCGGCGCCGAGGTCGTCATTGCAGCCAATGCCGCCGGGCTTCGAACCCTCGCTCGCCACCTCCTGACGCTTGCCGAGGGCGGCACGCCCGACGGTAGCCACCTGCACCTTGAAGACGGCAACGGGCTCGAGGCAGGTTCGGTCAGCTTGATCCTGGAGCGGGACGACGAGTAGTGCGCGTCTGACCTGAAGGCCGCGCCCCGCTTGGCTGTGCCAGCCCCTGTCCGGCTAGGCCCCCCGAGGGAGAGGGTACGGAGTCACCACTTGTATGGGCCGTGCTGATCATTGTTGGCCTTGTCGCAGTGGGATCGCTCGTCGTGATCGGAGCCGCTTGCGTGTTCCTGGTCAATCACTGGCGGAGTCGCGGGTCCTCATAGGCGGCCGGCCGGGCCGTCCGTGGGCCGTCCGAGGCTGGCCAAAACTGACGGCCGGTAGCCCACGGCAACTGATCCGCTGCTGGTCACCGCCGTGTCGCCAGGCAACAGCGCAGCCTGGTTCGGCCGGAAGCCAGACCGGCGAGATCTAGACCGGGTCCGGACCGGATCCGGACGGGGCGCCGCCGCCGCGGGGCCGGCCTTCCCGGGTCGGCCCCGCGGGCGGCGGCGCCGTTCGAGCCCGAGGGGGAGCAGTGGAACGGGCAACCGAAGTGGGAAGACCCCGGACGGAACCGGGGGAGGGGGCCGCGCACGCGGTGGAGACGCCGGGCGGGGCGGAGACACCGGAGGGGGCGCAGCCGCCGGGCGGGGTGGACGAGAAGCGGGTGACCTGGGCGGAGCTCTACTTCGACCTGGTCTTCGTCTTCGCGGTGACGCAGGTGTCCCAGCTGCTGCACCACCACCACGACTGGGCGGGGACGGGCCGGGCGCTGGTGGCCTTCGCGCCGGTCTACTGGTGCTGGGTCGGGACCACCGTGCAGGCCAACGTCCGTGACGTCGACACCCCGCGCGACCGGATCGGGATCTTCGGTGTGGGCCTCTGCGGCCTGTTCATGGCCCTCGCCCTGCCCGGCGCGTACGGCGACGGCGCCCGGGGCCTGCTCTTCGGTGCGGGCTACTGGGCCGCCCGGCTGGTGCTGCTGTGGCTGGTCCGCGGCATCCGCCGGGTCTGGCTCGGCCCGTACGGCGTCGGGGTCGCCGTCAGCGGCCCGCTGGTGCTCCTCGGCGGCATGACGGACGGCCCCGCCCGGACCGCCCTGTGGGCCGCGGGTGCCGCCTGCGACCTGGTCGCGCCGCTGGTCTTCCGCCGCCGCCTGGCCGCCGTGACCTACCACCCCGGCCACCTGCCGGAGCGGTTCGGGCTGTTCCTGCTCGTGGCGCTCGGCGAGTCCATCGTGGGCATCGGCGGACCGGTCGCCGGCTCCGACCTGCACACCGGCCGACTGCTGTCGGTGGCCGTCGCGTTCGCCATCTCCTGCGCCCTGTGGTGGCTCTACTTCGGCTTCGCGTCGGACGCCATGCGGTTCGCCGTCGAGACGGCCGCCTCCCGCCGCGACATGATCCGCTGGGTGTTCTCGTACGGCCACCTGCTGCTGATCGCCGGTGTCATCGCGGTGGCGGTGGGCTTCGGCGAGACCGTCGCCGAACCGGGCCACGCCCTGGGCCTCGGCACCGTCGCGCTGCTGTACGGCGGCTGCGTGCTCTACCTGCTCTCCTTCAGCTACACGCGGTGGATGATGTTCGGCAAGGTCTCGCCGACCCGGCTGGGGGCCGCCGGCCTGGTCCTCGTCCTGCTGCCGCTGATGCCGCACCTGCCGGCCCTCACGGCGCTGACCGCGCTGGCCGTCGTGCTCGTCGGGCTCAACGGGGTCGAGCACGTGCGGGTCCGCCGGGACCGTGCCCGGGCCGGAGCGGAGACCGAGGCGGAGCCCGAGGCGGCCCTCCAGGTCTGAGAGCGCTGCGAGCGCTCAGCACCCCCGGGAGGGACCGGTGCGGATTCCCGGGGGATCCGCCGGGGATCCGGCGGGGAGACGGGTGGGCGGAGCGGGCTGTCGGTAGGGGTGTGTAGCGTTCAGGTCGTAGGAAGTCGTACGTCGGAGGCGACCGCTGCGCAGTGCGGCGCGGTCGGTGGGAGGTTTGTCGTGACGGATCTGGCTGAGACGGCCGCGGGCGCCGGTTTCGAGCTGCCCGAGTCCTGGCAGGACGTGCTCGCGGACGAGGTCGGCAAGCCGTACTTCGCCCAGCTGGCCGCCTTCGTGGCCGGCGAGCGCGCCGAGCACCAGGTCTTCCCGCCGAGCGGGCAGGAGTTCTCCGCGCTGGAGGCGACCCCGTACGACAAGGTCCGCGTGCTGGTCCTCGGTCAGGACCCGTACCACGACGACGGCCAGGCCCACGGCATGAGCTTCTCCGTGCTGCCGGGCACCAAGACCCCGCCGTCGCTGCGCAACATCTTCAAGGAGCTGGAGGCCGACCTCGGCGTCCCCGCCCCCGACAACGGCTACCTGATGCACTGGGCCGAGCAGGGCGTCCTGCTGCTGAACGCGGTGCTGACGGTGCGTGCGCACGAGCCCAACTCGCACAAGGGCAAGGGATGGGAGAAGTTCACCGACGCGGTGATCAAGGCCGTCAGCGAGCGCGAGGAGCCCTGCGTCTTCGTGCTGTGGGGCAACTACGCGAAGAAGAAGCTGCCGCTGATCGACACCGACCGCCACGTCGTCGTGCAGGGCGCCCACCCGTCGCCGCTCTCCGCGAAGCTGTTCTTCGGCAGCAAGCCGTTCTCGCAGATCGACGCCGCCCTGGAGGGCTTCGGTGCCGAGCCGATCGACTGGAAGATCCCGAACCTGAACGACTGATCGGCACGGGAAGGCCGGCCGCGCGCTGTGAGGGCAGCGAGCGGCCGGCCTTCCCCGTCTTCGGGGGCTCAGGCCGAGAGTCCGGCCGAAAGCGCGGGGGAGAGACTCAGCGGGGGCTCGGTGGCGGCGCGGACCTCTTCGACCGTGCGGCCGGGGGCCACCTCCACCAGCAGGAGGCCGTCCGGGGTGACGTCGAGGACGGCGAGGTCGGTGACGATCCGGTGCACCACGCCGCGGCCGGTGGCCGGGAGCGACAGCTCGTCGACGATCTTCGGTGAACCGTCCTTGGCGGTGTGCTCCGTCACCACGATCAGCCGGCGCGCGCCGTGCACGAGGTCCATGGCGCCGCCCATGCCCTTGACCACCTTGCCGGGGATCATCCAGTTGGCGAGGTCGCCCGAGGCGGACACCTGCATCGCGCCGAGCACGGACACGTCGATCCGGCCCGCCCGGATCATGCCGAACGAGAACGCCGAGTCGAAGTACGAGGCGCCGGCCTCGACCGTCACCGTCTCCTTGCCCGCGTTGATCAGATCCGGGTGCTCGGTGCCCTCCTGCGGGTACGGCCCCACCCCGAGGATCCCGTTCTCCGAGTGCAGCACGACGTGCACACCGGGCGGAAGGTGATTGGGGATCAGGGTCGGCAGGCCGATTCCGAGGTTCACGTACTGGCCGTCGCGCAGTTCCCGGGCGGCCCGGGCGGCCAGCACGTCCCGGGGGTCGAGGGTGGTGGCCGTGGCCGGCGCCGTGGGGGCGGTGGACGTGACGGTGGCCGGCGCGGTAGGGGCCGTGGACGTGTCGGTGGCGGGCATCTCAGACCTCCTGGGGGATCGGACGGACGGCGCGGCGCTCGATGCGGCGATCCGCGGGGTCGGCGGCGACGACCCGGTCGACGTAGACACCGGGCAGGTGCACCGCGTCCGGCGGGAGCTCGCCCGGCTCGACGACCAGGTCGGCCTCGACCACCGTGACCCGCCCGGCAGTGGCGCACAGCGGATTGAAGTTGCGGGCGGCCGCGTGGAAGACGCAGTTGCCGTGCCGGTCGGCCACCTCGGCCCTGACCAGCGCGAAGTCCGCCGTGATGGCCTCCTCCAGCAGGTAGCGCCGCCCCCCGAACTCGCGGACCTCCTTCGCCGGTGAGGCGACCGCCACCGAGCCGTCGGCGGCGTAGCGCCAGGGCAGACCCCCCTCCTCGACCTGCGTCCCCGCGCCCGCCGGGGTGTAGAAGGCGGGGACGCCGGCACCCCCGGCGCGCAGCCGCTCGGCCAGCGTGCCCTGCGGGGTCAGCTCGACCTCCAGTTCCCCACTCAGGTACTGCCGGGCGAACTCCTTGTTCTCGCCGACGTACGAGGACGTCATCCGGGCGATCCGGCCCGCACGCAGCAGCAGGCCGAGGCCCCAGTCGTCGACGCCGCAGTTGTTGGAGACGACGCGCAGCCCGGACGTGCCCGCCGCCGCTAGCGCGCCCAGCAGGGTGCTCGGGATGCCGCAGAGGCCGAATCCGCCGACGGCGAGGGTCGCTCCGTCGGGAATGTCCTCGACGGCACGGTCGGGGGAGTCAAGGACCTTGTCCAAGGGGTCACCTCACTGAGGGCGGGGGTGGGAGTTGCCGGCGGCTCTCCGATCCGAGGACCGGGCGGAGCAGCGGGTGATGGGCCCGGCCCCGGCCCGGGCGGTGGGCCGCGCCGGGGGTCGGCGCAGCGCTGGGCGGCGGGCCGGGTCGGGGGCCGGCCGGGCTCCTCCACCCTCGCCGCGGGGCCCGGCCGGATCCATGGCGGCACCCGACATTCGGTGCGCCCCGGCCATGGGGCCGTGCCACACGGATCGCGCTGCGGAGCTCCGACATGGCTGAGGGACACACAGCCGGGGCGGTCGGTGCGTCGTCCGGCCATATGTCCCCGGACCGGCCGCACTCCTACGGTTCCGGCATCCACCCCGCAGCGATCCCCAGGAGCCGGCCGCCATGCGCCACACAGCACTTCCCCGCGTCAGATCCATCGGTGCGGCCCGGGCCGCGTCCACGGCCGCCCCGGCCCCGGGAGCCGCCCGCAGCACCGCGGCCACCGGCGGCGGTGCTGCGGGCGGTCCGCGGCACGTCGGGCGGCGGATCGCCGTCCTGGCGGCCTGCGGCGTGCTGGCGGTCGGCTGCGCCGAGGCCGGAACGGCGGGGACGGACTCCGCAGGCGGGAACGGCGGGGCTTCGAGCCCGGTCAAGGTCGGCCTGCTCTACTCCAAGACCGGCCCGCTCGCCGCGTACGGCAAGCAGTACCTGGAGGGCTTCAAGGCAGGGCTCGACTACGCGACCAAGGGCACCGGCAAGGTGGACGGGCACCCGATCGAGTTCGTCGAGCAGGACGACGCCGGCGACCCCGCCAAGGCGGTGTCCGGCGCCAAGGAGCTGATCGGCAAGGGCTACAAGATCCTCGCCGGCTCCACCGCCTCCGGCGTGGCCCTGCAGGTGGCGCCCTTCGCCGCGCAGAACAAGGTGCTCTTCATCAGCGGACCGGCCGCCGCCGACAAGGTCACCGCGCTCAACAAGTACACCTTCCGATCGGGCCGCCAGTCCTACCAGGACACCCTGACCGCGGCCTCGTTCGTGGGCGACGCCAAGGGCAGGAAGGTGACGGTGCTGGCCCAGGACAGTGCCTTCGGACAGGCCAACGTGGCCGCCGTCAAGGCCGTCCTCGGCAAGGAGGGCGCCACGGTCGACGCCGTCCTCGCCCCGCCCAGCGCGACCGACCTGACGCCGTTCGCCACCCAGGCCAAGGCCGCCAAGCCCGACCTGCTGTTCGTGGCCTGGGCCGGCGAGACCGCCTCCGCCCTGTGGACCTCCCTCAACCAGCAGGACGTCTTCTCCTCCACCCGGGTGGTCACCGGCCTGGACCTCGCCGCCTCGTACCCGCTGTTCGGCCCGGCGGGCGAGAAGATCTCCTTCCTCAACCACTACTTCGCCGGTGCGGCCGGGACGGACATCGAGAAGGCGATGACCGAGGCCGTCGCCAAGGGCGGCGGCAAGCCGGACATCTTCACCCCCGACGGCTTCACCGCCGCCCAGATGGTGGTGCACGCGGTCGAGGCCAACAAGGGCTCCGCCGACGACACCGCCGCCCTGGTGAAGGCCCTGGAGGGGTGGAGCTTCGACGGCGTGAAGGGCCACCTCACCGTCCGCGCCGAGGACCACGCCCTGCTGCAGCCGATGTTCCAGGTCCGGCTGACCGGCAGCGGGGCCGCTGCCAAGCCCACCGTGGAGAAGGTCCTGCCCTCCGAGCAGGTGGCGCCGCCCGTCCTCGCCATGGTCGGCTGATCGTGGAGCAGCCATCCGCATCGGGGCCCGGCGCGGGGCCGTCCGGCGCCGCTGCCGGCCTGCCCGGGGAGACAGCCCTGCCCGGGGAGACAGCCCTCCCCGGGCAGGCGGTCCTGCGCGGGCAGGCAACCCGCTCCGGGCAGGCGGGCGGCCCGCGGCCGGTGGGCAGGAGCACGGCCGCCGTGCGGACCGCCGAGCCTGTCCTGCGGCTGACGGGGCTCGGCTGGTCGGTCCGGGGTGTGCCGATCGTGGAGGACGTCTCCTTCACCGTGGGAGAGGGCGAGTTCGTCGCCTTCATCGGACCCAACGGCGCGGGGAAGACCTCCCTGTTCAACCTGATCTCCGGGATCTACCCGGCGAGTCACGGCACGCTGGAACTGGACGGGGCGGACATCACGGACCTGCCCGTGCACGCACGGGCCCGGCGCGGGATCGGGCGGACGTTCCAGACCTCCTCGCTGTGGGGCGGGATGACGGTCGCCGAGCACGTACGGCTGGCTGCGCAGGGCGCGGCTGGGCCGGCCGCCTCCTACCGCTTCTGGCGCCGGGCCGACCGGTACTCCGCCCAGGTCGCCGAGACGTTGGAACGGACCGACCTCGGGCACCGGGCGGACACCGTGGCGAACGCCCTCTCGCACGGCGAGAAGCGCAAGCTCGAACTGGCGGTGCTGCTGGTCGCCGAACCGCGGCTGATCCTGCTCGACGAACCGATGGCCGGCGTCAGCGCGGAGGAGGTCCCGGCCCTCACCGAACTGATCCGCTCGGTGCACCGCGAGTCGGGCCGGACGGTGCTGATGGTGGAACACCACATGGACGTCCTGCTCGGTCTCGCCGACCGGCTCGCCGTGATGCACCACGGCACCCTTCTGGCACTGGACACGCCTGCCGCGGTGATGGCGGACCCCACCGTGCAGCAGGCCTACCTGGGTGAGGCGCTGTGACGGACGACCCCTCTCTGACGCAGTATCGGGAAAGGCGGGAGACGACGGTGGACGGGCGGGCGGCGGGTGCGGCGGAGATGCCGAAGCCGCTGCTCGCCGTGCGGGACCTGCGGGTGGTCATCGACGGCCTACACATCCTGCACGGCGTGGACCTCGACGTGGCCCCCACGGGAGTGACCGCGCTGCTCGGCCGCAACGGCGCGGGCAAGACCACCACGGCCAAAGCGGTCATGGGCCTGGTGCCGAGGTCGGGAAGCCTCCTCTTCGACGGGGCCGAACTGGCAGGACTGCCGACCCATCTGGTCGTCCGCCAGGGCATCGGCTACGCCCCGGAGGACCGCGGCATCTTCGCCGGGCTCACCGTGGCCGAGAACCTCCGGCTGGCCGAGCGTGATGCCGAGCCCGCCTACGACCTGGTGCACGAGCTCTTCCCCGAGCTGCGGAAGCGGGCTCGACAGGCCGCCGGGACCCTCTCCGGTGGCCAGCAGCAGATGGTGGCGATCGGCCGCACCCTGCTCAACCGTAACCGGCTGATCATTGCCGACGAGCCCACCAAGGGCCTGGCACCGAAGATCGTCTCCGAGGTGGCCGAGGTCTTGGCCCGGGCGGCGGAACGGGTGCCGATCCTGCTCGTCGAACAGAACCTCGCACTGGTGAGGCGGCTGGCCGGCCGCTGCACCGTCCTGGCCGACGGCCGGACCGTCCACCGGGGCGACACCGCCGAACTGCTGGCCGACGAGGAGGCCTCGCGCCGACTGCTCGGCGTCGGCAGCAGGCGCGCTTCTGCTGCCGCCGCGCAGGCCGCGGCCGACGACTCCCCCCGTTCCGTCGAATCCGCTACGGAGGTGACCTCTCCATGAACACCGTCGTCCTCCTCGTCTGTACGGGTCTCGGTCTGGGCGCTCTCTACTTCCTGGTGGCCTCCGGGCTGTCGTTGATCTTCGGTCTGATGGACGTGCTCAACTTCGCCCACGGGGCCCTGCTGTCGGTGGGCGCCTACGCCGCCTGGTGGGCCTCCGCCGAGGCGGGGGTGGGCTTCTGGCCGGCGGTGCTCTTCGGCACCGCTACGGGGACCGCCGCCTCCGTCCTGCTCGAACTGGCCGTGATCAGGCCCCTCTACAGTCGTCCTCGTGACCAGATCCTGGCCACCGTCGGCGTCGGCCTGGCGCTGCCCGCCCTGATCATGGGCATCTGGGGCGCCGACGCCCGTCCCTTCCAACCGCCGGCCGCGCTGGCCGGCACCGTCTCGCTGCTGGGTGCGGTCGTCCCCGTCAACCGCTTCGTCCTGATGGGCGCGGCCCTCGTGGTGCTGGTGCTGCTGCGCCTCTTCCTGAGCCGTACCCGGTACGGCCTCATCGTCCGGGCCGGTGTCGAGGACCGCGCCATGGTCACGGCCCTCGGTGTCGACGTGCGTCGTGCGTTCACCCTGGTCTTCGCCATCGGCGGAGCCGCCGCCTCGCTCGGCGGCGCGCTCGCCGGTCTCTACTTCGGTTCCGTCAACCCCGGCCAGGGCGCCGGTCTGCTGATCTTCGCCTTCGTCGTGGTCGTCATGGGCGGCACGGGCTCGGTCACCGGTGCCGCCGTCGCATCGGCCGCAGTGGGCCTCGTCCAGCAGTTCGCCAACTACTACACCGCCGCCGGGCTGGGCGATCTCTCCGTCGTCGTACTCCTCGCCGTACTTCTCCTCGTACGGCCCCGCGGACTCACCGGGAGGCTCGCGTGACCGCCAACTCCTCGACCACGGGCACCGAGAGCCCGACGGGCTTCACAGTCTCATTGCCCGGCGGTGCTTCTGACGGAGATTCTGGAACACCAGGACGTGGTCGCACCATCCCTCGAACAGGTGAATCATTCGGTGACGGCTCGACTCCGCTCCGTCGAGCACTACGCTGGTGGCCGATCGCCCTGCTGATCCTGTTCCTTGTCGCCCCATACAGTGCGCTTCCCGTCCCGGGGCTCCTCGACGGGCCGCCCGGCAGCCCCGGAAGCCTCCAACTGATCGCCCTGTGCCTCCTCTACGGGGCCCTCGCCACCGGCTACGACCTGCTCCTCGGCCGGACGGGCCTGCTCTCCTTCGGCCACGCCCTCTACTTCGCGGCGGGTCTCTACTGCACCGACCTCGCCATGCTCGAACTCCGCCTCCCCCTGCTGCCGGCCGCCGCCGCCGGTATCGCCTGCGCCACCCTGCTCGCCGTGCTGCTGGGCGCGGTCAGCCTCCGGGTCACCGGCATCGGCTTCTCCATGGTCACGCTCGCCTTCGCCCAGGCCGGGGCGATCCTCGTCCAGCGCAACCCCGGCGGACTCACCGGCGGCGAGGAGGGGCGCGCCGCCCCCGCGGACCTGCTGCCGCCCTCGCTGGTCGGCATCGGCAACACCGCCAACCTCTACTGGATCGCGCTCGGGTACCTCGTCCTCACCCTCGCGATCGTCCACGTCACCGTCGGCTCGCCGATCGGCCGGGTCTGGGCCGGCATCCGGGAGAACGAACGACGCGTCGAGGTCCTCGGCCTGCGGCCGTACGGCTACAAGCTGATCGCCTTCGTCGTGGCCGGAGCCCTGGCCGGCGCCGGCGGCGTCGTGTACCTGCTGCTGACCGGCGGCGCGACCCCGCAGGCCGCGACCTCCGACGCCACCCTCGCGCTGCTGGTCATGGTGGTGCTCGGCGGATCCGGCACGCGCTGGGGTCCGCTGCTCGGCGGCGCCCTCTACACCTGGGCCGGCCACCGTCTCGGCGACCTCGCCAACTCCGCCGCCGTCGCCGACCTGCCCGCCGTGCTGCGCGTCCCGCTCTCCCAGCCGCTCTTCCTGCTGGGCGGCCTGTTCGTCGTGGTGGTCTACCTCCTGCCGGGCGGCCTGGCTAGACTGCCCGCCCGTCTCCGTGCCGCCCGTGCCGGCTCGGCCGTGCCTGTTCGAATCCGTGGAAATGAGGCAGCGTGAGCATCTCCGGAGGACCCGTCCACGACGAACTGTCCGTCCCCGTGCCCGGTGGGGACCTGGCCGTCCTGCGCTGGCCGGCCCGGGTGCCCGACGCACCCACGGTGGTCGCCGTCCACGGCATCACCGCCAACGCCCTGGCCTGGGGCGAGATCGCCGACCGGCTGGCCGGCCGGGCCACCCTGATCGCTCCGGACCTCCGGGGACGGGCGGACAGCCGCTCGGTCGACGGCCCGTTCGGCCTCGCCCGCCACGCGGACGACGTCGCGGAGGTCGTCCGCACCCTGGGCCTCGGCCCGGCCCACCTGGTGGGGCACTCGATGGGGGCGTGGGTCTGCGCCCTGACCGCGGTACGCCACCCCGAGCTGGTGAGCCGGATCCTGCTGGTCGACGGGGCCGTGAGCTTCCCGCTCCCCGCAGGGGTCCACGAGGACGACGCACTGGCGGCGGTCCTCGGCCCCGCCCTCGCGCGGCTGTCCATGACCTTCCCGGACCGGCAGGCGTACCGGGAGTTCTGGCAGGCCCACCCCGCCTTCGTCGACGAGTGGACCGCACGGATGGACGCCTACACCCAGCGCGACCTCGTCGGGACGGAGCCCGGACTCCGCTCCTCGTGCGTCCCCGAGGCGATCCGGCAGGACGGCCGCGAGGTGCTGCTGGACAAGGAGGCCGCTGCCGCCGTCCACCAACTGCCCTGCCCCGCCGAACTGCTCTGGGCCGAACGCGGGCTGCTCAACGAACCGCAGGGGCTCTACGACGCGGCGCGCCTCAGGTCGGCCGGCTTGGACGAAACCCGCGTCCCCGCCGCCGCCGTCCCCGGCACCAACCACTACTCGATCATCGGTGGTGCGGACGGTGCGGACGCCGTGATCGACCGGCTGCTGCGGGGCGCGGCGCTCGACTGACCCGTGGAAGGCCGGTCGCCGGCCCGGATCCGTCGGGGACGGTTCGAGCCGGCGACGGTGCCCGGTCCGGGCCGGCCCGTCTGAGCGGGCCGGACGGAGCGGGCCGGACGGAGAGGCGCGAGTGGCCCGGTATACCGGGAGACCGGGATACCGGGTGGGCCCGGGGAGGTCCCGGGGAGGTCCCGGGAGGCCGGGAAGGAGGGCTCAGCCCGCCGTCCCCAGGAAGCTTTCCCAGCCGCCCGTCGGGGCCTTGCCCACGCCGAGGGTGCGGAGCTTGCGCAGCGTCGACTGGTCCTGGACCTCCAACCACTCGACCAGCTGCCGGAACGAGACCAGCCGGACGTCCGGCTTGCCGGCGATCTCCTTGATGGTGTCCTCGACGGCGTTCATGTAGATGCCGCCGTTCCACTGCTCGAAGTGGTTGCCGATGAACAGCGGCGCCCGGTTGGTGGTGTACGCCCGGTTGAAGCCCGCCACGTAGGCGTCACGGGCCTGGGCCTGCCACTCCGCGTGCTTGGACGGGTCGCCCTTGGTCGAGCCGTGCGACTGGTTGGCGAGGATGTTGTAGTCCATGGAGAGCACCTGGAAGCTGTGCCCGGGGAACGGGATGCCCTGCAGCGGGAAGTCCCAGATCTTGCCGTCCTGGACCTTCTGCGGCCAGATCTGCAGGCCGCCGGGCGAGCTCGCGTCGTACTTCCAGCCCAGCTTCGCCGCGGTCGGCAGCAGCCCCTTCTGACCCTGCAGGCAGGGCGTGCGGCCGCCGATGAGCTCCTTCTTGTAGTCGAAGGGCAGCGGATCGACGTCGGTGAAGCCGGTGTTCGTCTTCCACTGCGTGACGAACGACACGGCCTGCTGGATCTCGTTCTCCCAGTCCTCGGGAGTCCACTTGTTCACGGCGTTGCCGTCGTCGGGCTGACGCGCGCAGAAGTGGCCGTTGAAGTGCGTGCCGATCTCGTGGCCGGCCAGCCAGGCCTGGCTGATCAGCTTGATGGTGTTCCGGACGGCGTTCGCGGAGAGGAACGGGATGTCCGAGGCGCCGGCGGGGTGGCGCGGCGGGTGGTAGAGGCTCGACTTCTCCTTCGGCAGCGTGTAGATGCCGGAGAGGAAGAAGGTCATCGACGCCTTGTGCTCCTCCGCGATCTTCAGGAACCGGCTGAACTGCCCGTCGTCCGTGGCGCCCGCACCGTCCCAGGAGAACACCACGAACTGCGGCGGCTGCTCACCGGGCTTCAGCTTCTCGGGCTTGGGCTGGTTCGGCTGTGCGCCGCTGTCCGAGGTCGAGCCGTCGCCGAGCGGCGTGCCCTTGACGGGCTTCGCCGTCGAGGTGCTGCCGGCGCCGTCCCCGGAACCGCCGCCGGGGCCCGAACCCTTGGCCTTCGCCCCGCCGCCGCTGGAACAGGCGGTGACAGCGCCGAGAGCCGCAGTGGCCGCCCCGGCACTCAGCACTGCCCTCCGCGAGATGCTGCTCATGGTCTCCCCTACCCGCGTGGTGCCCGCACCCAGCAGACGTCCGGACACCAGGAGGCATCCGGACGGCGCCGACATAATCGGACAATTGATCTGTATTCCTGCACAAGGATGTCATGAGCGCTCAGGTCGGTACAGCGCGCCTGTCCACCCCCAGGCCACCACGCAGCTCATACCCATGGCGGCTGCACCATCGACCCGACTGTTGCGGTCCTGAGACAGATCGTCGGGAAGAGCGGCGGGTCGCCGGGAAGAGTGACGGGCCGATCGCTGCCGACGCGGGGTCAGGGAGTCCGGGGGAGTTCCGTGCGGCCATTGTGCCGACCCGACCGACCCGCCCCTGTCTCTCGACCCGGCCTGCCACCCGGACGGGGCTTGGCCGGGACCGACCCGGGACCGATCCGGACCGACCCGATCCGGACCGACCGGGATCCGGTCAGGTCGTCTCAGGTCGGAGCGGCGGCGCTCAGCAGGCCGCCGCAGCGCGGCGCCGACGGCGGATGACACGGGCGATGCTGCCGCTGATCAGCGTCGCCGCTGCGCAGGACACGACCAGGCTCAGCCAGGCGGTGTCGAACCAGTGGCTGTTGAGCCAGCCCAGGCTGACGATGTAGGCGGCCCAGACCACGGCCGCCAACGCGGACCAGCGGAGGAAGATCCGCGACGAGGCCGGCGAGTGCCCGACTGCCAGGTCGAGGACGGTGCGGCCGGCCGGGACGAACCTGGCGATGATCACGATGACCGCAGCGGCCCGGCTGGTGCGCTGCGCCAGCGCCGCCTGCATCCGCTCGACGCTCGTCGCCAGTTCGGGGCGCCGGGCCAGGCGGCGCCGTACGGCCGGAGCCCCGCGGCGGGCCAGGTTCAGCAGCAGGAGGTCGCCGAGGAAGGAGGCCACGGCCACCCCGAGGCCCAGCAGAAGCGGAGCACCCTCGACCTCGGAGGTGCGGAGCACGGCGAGGATCACCAGCGTCCCGCTCGGAAGGAAAGGAAGGAACGCGTCACCGAGCACGGCGCACAGCGCCAGCGCGCAGATCCACGACGGGCCGAGTACGGCTGCGGCGTCCAAGGTCGAACTCCCTCCAGACCGCCCGGGGGAGAGCAGTGCTGCAGGGAGTAACGCTAGCGAGTCGAACTTTCATGCCATGAAGCACCCCCCGTGTGTCGCGGCTCATGGCGCATGCTCGCGGCTCACGGCTGAGCCGCAGCCGGTGCGGGCGCCCCGGCGGAGCCGCGTCCCCCGACCGGTCGGCACATGGCACGAGCCCCCGGAGCGGGGTGCCGCTCCGGGGGCTCGCGGGGACCATCGGTGCTGGTCCAGCCCGGTGGTCTTCGTCAGGAGTGTGGTGATGCATGCACCGCACTGATGAGTAACTTTGCCCGACCGTCGTTCCTGACGCGACATCAGGAGCTGGCGACTTCCCGCGCTGGCATGAAGTCGCCAACCGCCGCCTGCACGGGGCGGCCGATCGGTTCGGGAACGAGGGAACACGCCCGCCCGAACGGAGGTTGTCCTCCGTCGGCGGTCGACCGACCGGCGACCAGGAACCCGCGGCGACCAGGAGGACGGGCGGCATGAGCGGCGAGCACACGGGCGGAAGCCAGAACCCCACGGAGACGGTGCCGGGCGACCCCGTCCGCGGACGCGCCCGCGGGTCCGCGCCCGCCCCGCTCTCCATCCTCGACCTCGCCACCGTCGGCGCCGGCTACTCGCCGGCCGACGCGCTCACCGCCACCACCGAGCTGGCCGCGGCGGCCGAGAGGTGGGGCTTCCACCGCTTCTGGGTCGCCGAACACCACGGCATGCCCGGGGTCGCCAGCTCGAACCCCGCCGTGCTGCTCGCCCACCTCGGCGCGCACACCCGCACCCTGCGCCTGGGTTCCGGCGGCGTGATGCTGCCCAACCACGCCCCGCTCACCATCGCCGAGCAGTTCGGCCTGCTGGAGGCCCTGCACCCGGGCCGGATCGACCTCGGCCTCGGCCGGGCGCCCGGTACCGACCAGGCCACCGCCCGGGCCCTGCGCCGCGGGCTCTCCGACGGCGCCGACGACTTCCCGCAGCAGCTCGCCGAACTCACCCACTTCCTCGACGGCGACTTCCCGGACGGGCACCCGTACGCCCGGCTGCGCGCCGTCCCGCAGAGCGAGGCCCGGCCGCCGATCTGGCTGCTCGGGTCCTCCGGCTTCAGCGCCCGACTGGCCGGCCGGCTCGGCCTTCCGTTCGCCTTCGCCCACCACTTCAGCGCCGCCAACACCGTCCCGGCGCTGGACCTCTACCGCAGCACGTTCCAGCCGTCCGCCGTCCTGGACGAGCCCTACGCACTGATCGGCGTCAGCGCGGTCGCCGCCGACCGGGAGGCCGAGGCACTGCGCCTGGCCCGGTCCGCCGGCCTCGCCATGCTCCGGCTCCGCCAGGGCCGCCCCGGTCTGATCCCCACCCCGGACGAGGCCGAGGCCCACCCCTACACCGAGATGGAGGCGGACTTCCTCGCGAGCTGGCTCGGCAACGTCGTCCTCGGCACCCCCGGGCAGGTGGCCGACGGCCTGGAAACCCTCCGCAAGCGGGTCGGCGCCGACGAGCTCATGGTCACCTCGCACATCCACGGTCACGAGGCCCGCCACCGTTCCTACGGCCTGATCGCCGAGGCGTACGGGCTGACCGCGGCCGTCGACGCCGGTGATGCCGGTGATGCCGGCAACGTCGGCGGTGCCGCCGGCGCCGCTGACCCGAGCCCCACGGAGGTCCCGGCCCGCTGACCCGAGCCCCACGGAGGTCCCGGCCCGCTGACCCGGCTCCGCCGATCGCGGTGTTGCCCGGACTCAGTCGGGTTGGCACTCCCGGAGCATGTCCGCCACGATCTCGGCGTCCCCGGGCTTGGCGAAGTACCAGCCCTGGGCGGTGTCGCAGCCGGTGAGCCGGAGCCGCTCGGCCTGGGCGGCGTTCTCGATGCCCTCGGCGGTCACGGTCAGGCCGAGGGCGTGGGCGAGCCGCACCATGGCGCCGACGATCTGTTCGTCCGCCTCGGTGCGCCGGGCCCGGGCACCGTCGGGGTCGGGGGAGGCGGAGCGTCCGCCGGGGAGGCCGGTCGTCCCGGCGTCGCGGAAGGCCTCGACGAAGCTCCCGTCGAGCTTGAGGACGTGCACCGGGAGCCGGGAGAGGTAGGCGAGGTTCGAGTACCCGGTGCCGAAGTCGTCGATCGCGATCCTGATGCCCATGTCGGCGAGGGCCTGCAGGGCCTGGATGGGGCGCCCGCCCGGGCCGAGCAGGGCGCTCTCGGTGATTTCCAGCTGGAGGAGTCCGGCGGGGAGACCGGTCCGGTCCAGGACCTCCGCCACGTCCGCGACGACGTCGGAGTCCCAGATCTGACGGGCGGCCAGGTTGACGCTGACGAAGGTGTCGGCGTCCGGGAACTCCGCCAGCCAGCGTCTCGCCTGTCTGCAGGACTCCTCCAGCACCCACTTGCCGAGCGGCACGATCGCGCCGGACTCCTCGGCCAGCGGGATGAACCGGTCGGGCGAGAGGGTGCCGTACCGGGGGTGCCGCCAGCGGACCAGCGCCTCGGCGCCGTGCACCAGCCCGTCCGAGAGGCCGACCAGCGGCTGGTACTCGACGATGAACTCGCCGCGCTCCAGGGCCGGCCGCAGCGCCGTGGAGAGCAGCTGCCGGGTCAGCTGGTGGGCGCCGCGCGCCGGGTCGTAGAGCGTCCACCGGGCGCGGCCGTCCGCCTTGGACCAGTAGAGGGTGGAGTCCGCGTCCTTCAGGAGGTCGGTCGGGGAGGTGCCCTCGACCGGCCGTTCCACCACGCCGACGGAGGCGGTGACGGCCAGCCGGTGACCACCGATCTCGAAGGGCTTCTCCAGCGCCTTGATCAGTCGACCGGCGAGCGAGGTGAGCTGTTCGGAACCTTCGCTGTCGGTGATCAGGACGGCGAACTCGTCGCCACCGAGCCTGGCCACCAGCTGCCGGTCGCCACGGGCGAAACCGTTCTCCAGCCGGGCGGCCACCGCGACCAGCAACTGGTCACCGACGTGGTGGCCGAGCGTCTCGTTGATCACCGCGAAGCCGTCGAGGTCGAGGTAGCACAGCCCGATCCGGGGATGCCGCTCGCCGTCGGCGGCCTGCGCGGCGCCGTTCGTCGCGCCCTTGACGGCACCGCGTACGCTGGAGCCGTTCGCGGTGCCGACGGCACCGTGACCGTTCGCGGAGCCGTTCGCAGGGCCGGCGGCACGGGCACCGTTCACCGCGCCCGCTCCGGCGCCTCCGGATCCCTTCACCGCGCCGCCCGACCCGGAGCCGTTGAGCGCCGCGGCGGCCGTGGTGAGCGTGCCGCCGGCCGAGCCGCCGCCGGCGGGCCTGGCGCTGCCCGCGGGCCTGCTGCCGCCCGCCGGCGCCGGGCCGGTCACCGCCGTCGTCCCGGGCTCGGTCCGGCCGCGGTCGGTCCGGGCGCCGACGGCGAGGAACGCGGCCTCCAACCGCTCGAAGAAGAGCGTGCGGTTCGGCAGCCGGGTCAGCGGATCGTGCAGGGCCTGGTAGGCGAGCCGGTCGCCGAGGAGCCGCTGCTCGGTCACGTCCTCGACCATGGCCAGGGTGTAGAGCGGGTGCCCGGCGCCGTCCCGGATCAGGGAGAGGGCCACCTTGCTCCACACCGAGCGGCCGTCCCGGTGCTTCAGCCGCTTCTCGACACGCAGCCGGTCCCGCTTGCCGTGCACCAGGTCCCGGTAGAGGCGCCGCGGGGTGTCCTCGGGCTCGATGATCTCGTGGATGTGGGTGCGGGCGAGGTCCGACGGCTCGCGGCCCAGCATCGCCGCGAAGGCGGGGTTGGCCTCGATGATCCGGTCGTCCGCGTCGATCAGGGCCATCCCGATGCCGGCGTCCGCGAACGCCGCCCGGAAGCGGGATTCGCTCGCCCGGAGAGCGGCCAGCAGGCGTGCGGTGCTGCCGCCCACCGGCCCGGTGCAGGTGGGACAGGAGAGCAACGGCTCGACCGGCAGGACCGGTTCGATCCCCGGCCGGCCCGACGAGTGCCCCACCGGCGGCTGCCCCACCGATGACTGACCCACCGATGACTGCCCCACCGACGGCGACTGATCCGCGGGACTCGCCTGGGCCCCGGTGCCCGCCCGCTCGGCGGTGTGCTGCTCGGGGCGCCCGGGCGGCGAGTGCGGGGGCTCGGGGCGGCCGTGGCGCGCCCGGTTCAACTCCTCGTGCCGCACACCCGTGTGGTGTGCGTCGACCCCCTCGTTTCGCCCCGGCACGGCACGCTCCCGTCCGCTGCTCCCGCTGATCCGGACGGCTGCCGTAGTGCAGTTGTCCGTGTCCACGGCGGTCCACGCCCTCGTCCGATCCAACCCCTCGATCGAAACCCCTCGGGTCGGGCCACCGCCGCCGATCATAGGCGTCGCGGAGAATCGGCGGTGACCGCCGCCAGGGTGATTCGTCGGCTTTCTGACGGAGCGTGATCGGACGCGGCACCGCCCCCGCCCGCCGCGGAACGGCGGCGGACGGGGGCGGGTGCGCATACGGCCTGCTCGTCCGGTGTGTGACCGGGCGGACGGAGGTCCGGTGTGCCGCTGGTGGGTGTCACGGCACCGGGGCGGTGGGAGCGTTCCGACGATTTTGGGAGCGCTGCCACCGACGGCGTGTCGCGGGTCAGGCCAGCTTGGCGGTGAGGGTGATCGTGGTGCCGGTGAGGGCCTGGCTGACCGGGCAGTTGGCCTTGGCGTCCTCGGCGGCCTTGACGAAGCCCGCCTCGTCGAGGCCGGGGACCTCGCCGGTGACCGTCAGGTGGATGCCCGTGATGCCGGTGCCGGGCTGGAAGGTGACGTCGGCCTGGGTGTCCAGCTTGGTGGGCGGGGTGCCGGCGCCGGCGAGGCCGTGCGAGAGGGCCATCGAGAAGCAGGAGGAGTGGGCGGCGGCGATGAGCTCCTCGGGGCTGGTCTTCCCGTTCGGGGTCTCGGCGCGGGCCGGCCAGGACACCGGGTACTCCCCGATGCCGGAGGAGGCGAACGTCACCACGCCCTTGCCCTCGAGCAGGTTGCCTTCCCACGCGGTGCGTGCGGTACGGGTGGTTGCCACGATCAGGTACCTCCAGTGCTGGGAGAACTGCTGGGTCGTCACGTCCTGTGGCGCCGCGCCCAGCCTACGCGGCGATTGTCCGCCTGGACGGACGCTCGGCCGCACCCGCCACGCGGGGCCGCCGGATGTCCGGATGATGGACGCTTGGTCCGAAAGGTGGGAGTTCGGGGGGTGCCCCCTGTTAGATTTGCCGAGGCCCGCGCCGGTTTCCGGCCGTCGGGCGCGTCCAGCCCCGCCAGCTCCGGAGCGATTGTCCGATGACCGATCAGCCCACCGACCCCGCCGCCGACGCCGTGGCCGCCGATGTCGCCGCCGCGGACGCCGCCGAGGCGATGGCGCAGGTCGACGAAGCGGTCCGCGCCGAGCTGACCAGCCTGCGCGAGAGCATCGACAACATCGATGCGGCGGTCGTCCACATGCTGGCCGAGCGCTTCAAGGCGACCCAGCGCGTGGGCCGGCTGAAGGCCGACCACAAGCTGCCCCCGGCCGACCCCGCCAGGGAGCGCGAGCAGATCACGCGCCTGCGCGAGCTCGCCGCCGGTGCACACCTCGACCCGGTCTTCGCCGAGAAGTTCCTGAACTTCATCATCGCCGAGGTGATCCGGCACCACGAGGCCATCGCCCGTTCCTGACCGGGTGCCTGCCCGCACACGGCACCGCCGTACGCGGAGCAGTCGCACACGGCGCCGCCGTACGCGGAGCAGTCGCACACGGCGCCGCCTCGCCGAACCCCCGTCCGGATGTCGGATGCGGCTAAATACGGGATTTCCTGTGTACGGCCCACGGCGCTAGCGTGCTGTTCTCTTCGACCGGCGATCTCGACCCACCGGCGGGGCAGTCGCCGAGCCGGCCCGCCGGGCCCCGGCGCGGCCCGGCGGTGGCGCGGAGGGTGGCACTGCAGATGACCAGCTACGTGGGCACCCCCGGCGCGGATCCGTCGACGGGCCCCGAGCCCTCCCGGCGCCCGGGCGGTCCCACCGGCGCCACTCCCGCCACCGGCGCCGGCACCACCCCCGGCGGCGGCATCGACGGCAGCGGCAGCATCGACGGCGGCAGCGACACCGGCAGTGGCAGTGGCAGGCGTCCCCGGCGCCGCTGGCCCTGGTGGGTCGAGCTGCCGGTGATGGCGGCCATCGGTCTGGTGGTGGCGCTGGTGATCAAGACCTGCCTGTTCCAGGTGTTCACCATCCCGTCCGGCTCGATGGAGAACACGCTGCGGGTCCACGACCGGGTGGCCGTCAACAAGCTGGCCGTCCTCACCGGCTGGGAGCCGAAGCCGGGCGAGCCGGTGGTCTTCCGCGACCCCGGGAACTGGCTGCCGAACCAGCCGGACACCTCCGGCACCCTGCCCGGCGCCTTCGACGCCGTGCTGAGCTTCGTCGGCCTGCTGCCGCCGAAGGACGACAACTACCTGGTGAAGCGGGTCATCGCGACCGGCGGCCAGACCGTCCAGTGCGCCGGGACGGTGCTGCGCGTGGACGGGCACCCGGTGGCCGAGCCGTACCTGCACGCCGGCGACGACTCCTGCTCGGGCCTGGACTTCGGGCCGGTGACCGTGCCGCAGGGGTACGTCTGGGTGGAGGGCGACCACCGCAGCAACTCGGCGGACTCCCGCTACCACCGCGACGGGCCGGGCGACGGCGCCGTCCCCGTGGCCAACGTGGTCGGCCCGGCCGCCGCCGTGGTGTGGCCGCTCGGACACGTCGACTGGTTCGGCTGGTCCGGCCGCTGACGGCGGACCGACCGGACCGGGCAGATCGACCGGCGCGGACCGACAGGCGCTGACCCGGCCGGGCCCGGCCCACCCGCTCAGCCGGTCAGACGGATCCCCGGACGGCGTCCTGCGGGGCGTCCTCGCCGTCCAAGCCGCCGTCCAAGCCGCCGCCCGAACCGCCGGAACCGCCGACCCGCTCGGAGGCGCCGCCGCCCGAGGTCACCGTCCGCTCCGGTTCGGCGCCGGACTCGCTGGTCTGGGCGGCGAAGGCGCCCGCCAGCACCAGCAGGCCGCCGAGCAGCTGCGGTGCGCCGAGGTGTTCGCCGAGCAGCACCCAGGCGAGGACGGTCGCGACCACGGCCTCCAGGTTGGCGACCACGCCGGCGATCGGCGGCGACAGGTGCTGGACGGCGACCACACCGGTCAGATAGGCGAGCACCGTGGCGACCAGCACCATCCAGGCGGCCGGCAGCACCGCGGGCAGGCTGTGGCCGTTCATGGTGACCGAGCCGCCGAGCAGGCTCCAGTCCGCCTCCCACGGCCGGGTGAAGACGGTGAGCACGACGGCGCCGATGAGCAGGCCGTACGCGCTGACCGCGATCGGGTCGATCGGCTTGTCGCCGCGGCGGCCGGCGTCGGCGAGCACGAAGTAGCCGACCTGGCAGCAGGCCGCGCCGAGGGCGAAGACCACGCCGAGCGCGTCGAAGGAGAGCCCGTTCCAGACCTCGACGACGCAGGCCAGGCCGGTGACGGCGACGCCGGCGCCGATCGCGGCCCCGCGGGAGACCGGGCGGCGCTGCACGAACTTCACGTAGCCGAGCAGCAGCGGCGGGCCGAGGTACTCGATGAGCAGCGCGACGCCGACCGGGATGCGCGAGATCGCCGCGAAGTAGCAGGCCTGCACGCCGGCCACGGCCAGCAGGCCGAAACCGAGCAGCAGGCCCGGGCGCTGGCGGACGGCGTCCCGGTGCCGGTAGGCGAGCGGCAGCAGCACCACGGCGGCGCCGGTCACCCGCAGCCACACCACGTGCAGCGGTGAGAGGCCGGCCTCGATCAGCGGTTTCGCGGCGGTGCCGGAGCCGCCGAACGCGAAAGCCGAGAGCAGGGCGAGGGAGAGGCCGAGCGAGCCGATGCCGCGGGCCGGGGTGGGGGAGGAGCTGCGCACCGACGCATTGTGCCAGTCCGTGGACGCACTTGGTAAGGCGCCATCTCACGTGATGGTCCTGTGCGAGTCACCCCCGGCCGCCCGGCGTGGTGCCCGTCCCGCCGGACCCCGACCCCGAACCTGACCCCGTCCCGCTCGTCCCGCCCGAGTCCGAGTCCGAGCCCGAGCCGCTGCCCGGACCGGACCCGCCCGAGCCGGATCCCGTCCCGGTGCCGGACCCGTAGCCGAACAGGCCGCCCCCACCGGTGCCGTCCGAGCCCGTCCCGCCGCCCGAGGAGCCGCTCCCCGTCCCGGGGCGGCCCGCGCCCGGCGCGGCGCCCGTCGACGCCCAGGGGCGCTCGGGCTGCCGGGTGGCGTCGCCCTCGGCCGGCGCACCGGCGGCCGGCGAGGAGGGGGCGGTGGACGGGGTCGCGGAGGCGCTGCCGGTCGGCGCGGACCCGGTCGGCCGGGTGCGCACCTGCTTCGGCGCCGTGAAGTCGGAGACCGGCTCGCCGGACAGCGCGGCCTTCATGTAGGCGGTCCAGATCAGGGTGGGGTAGCGGCCGCCCGCGGCCTCGCCGGTGCCGCCGACCCCGTCCAGGGTGACCTGGGCGCCGGTGTCCGGGTCCTGGCCGAAGAGCGCGACGGCCGTCACCAGCTCGGGGGTGTAGCCGACGAACCAGACCGACCGGGAGTCGTCGGTGGTGCCGGTCTTGCCGGCGACCGGCCGGTCGAGGGCGCCGGCCCGCCGGCCGGTGCCGCCCGGGTCGTCGACGACGCCCTGCAGCATCGCGGTGGTGGCCCGGGCCGCCTCGGTGCTGACCGCCTGGGTGGTGCTGTGCGCGGGCAGCGGCACCTGCTCGCCCTCCACCCCGACGGACTTCACCAGCCACGGGGTGATCTGCTTGCCGTCGTTGTCGAGGGCCGCGTACACCCCGGCCATCTGCAGCACGCTGGGCGTGGCCGCGCCGAGCGGGATGGACGGCACCGCGGACAGCCCCGGGGTGTCGGCGGGCAGGCCGAGCGCGACGGCGGTCCTCCGGACGGTCTCCAGCCCGGTGTCCTGCGCGAGCTGCGCGTACACCGAGTTGACCGACCAGTCGGTGGCCTGCTGCAGGGTGATCTGCCCGTAGTCCTTGCCGCCCTCGTTCGGCGGGGCGTACGGGGTGCCGGTGCCGCCGCGGACGGCCCGTCCGCTGGTGCCGTCGTACACGGTGTCGGCGGTGATCCGGCGGCCGGCCTGGGTGCGGGCCTCGCTGTCCATCGCGGCGGCCAGTGCGATCGCCTTGAAGGTGGAGCCGGCCTGGTAGTCCTGCCGGGTCGCGTTGTCGATCCAGTGCCGGGTGGCGTCGCTGCCGCCGTACAGCGCGAGCACCGCCCCGGTCTTCGGGTCCAGTGAGACGGCGCCCGCCTGGGCGTCGGCGTCCTTCTTGCGCTTCGCCGGGTCGAGGTTGCCGGTGAGCTGGCTGCGGACGGCGGCCTGCAGCTGCCGCTCCCGCTCGGCGTCCACGGTGAGGGTGACGGTGTAGCCGCCCTGGGCCAGCTGGGCGTCGGTCAGGACGTGCTGCGAGGTCAGGTAGTCGGTGGCGGCGGAGACCAGGTAGCCGGCCTGCCCGGAGAGGCCGGGCGCGCTCCTGGGCTCCTTCACCTCGGGGAACCGGACGGCGGCCCGCTCGCCGGCGGACAGCCGGTGCTCCTGCACCATGCCGTCCAGCACGTAGTTCCAGCGGTTCGTCGCGTTCTGCTTGCCCTGCGGGGTGGCGGTGGCGACGTCGTAGGCGCTGGGCGCGTTCAGCAGCGCGGCCAGGTAGGCGCCCTGGGCGGCGTCCAGCCGGTCCGCGTCGATGCCGAAGTAGGCCTGGGCGGCGGCCTGGATGCCGTAGGCTCCGCGCCCGTAGTACGCGGTGTTGAGGTACCCGGCGAGGACGTCGTCCTTGCTCTCCGTCGCGTCCACCTTGATCGCGATGAAGAGCTCCTTCACCTTGCGGGTGACGCTCTGCTTCTGGCTGAGGTAGGTGTTCTTGACGTACTGCTGGGTGATCGTCGAGCCGCCCTGGGTGGCCTTGCCGGTCGCGGTGTTGAACGCGGCCCGGGTCAGGCCCTGCAGGTTGACGGCGCCCTCGTGGTAGAAGTTGCGGTCCTCGGCGGCCAGGGCGGCGTGCCGGGCGGCGGGGGAGATCCGGTCGAGCGGCACGTTCTGCCGGTTGGTCTGGCCGGTCCGGGCGATCAGCGTGCCGTCGGAGTACAGCCAGGTGTTGCTCTGCGCCGTCGCGGCGGCGTGCGCGTCCGGCACCTGCACCAGGGCCAGCCCCAGCGCGAACAGGCCGGCCGCGAGCAGCACCGCCGTCACCGAGCCGGCCAGCGCCGCCCGCCAGGTCGGGACCAGCCGCCGCCAGCCGGTGCGCCGCTGCGCCGTCCGGCGGCCGGACCACCGTCCGCGGGGCGCGCCGGGACCGCTCTGCTGCGAAGTACGGGGCACCGGAATTCCCTTCCTGCGAGCCCCGCAAAGGTCGCTCACCCGTCGGACGGCATGGACCGCCCCACCCTGCCTGATCGACTTGTCAGACGTTAGGGACTTATGTCCCATTTTTCCTTACCGTTCCCTCACCTCGCGGCCGCCGCCGCGCCGACCCGCCTCGTGCCGACCCGTGCCGTCCCGGGTGCCCGCCTCGCCCGCGGCCCCGCCACGACGCGGCGGGTAGGGTGCCCGGACCCGCCCGCACGAGGAGCACCATGGCCCGCCCGAGCATCCTGTACGTGACCGACCTCACCTACCCGGCCCGCGGCCGGCGCTACGGCGACGAGGACACCCACCTCTCCGCCGCGCTGCGCACCGACTTCGCCGTCGCCCTGTGCCACCCGCTGGATGCGGCCGACCTGATGGACTCCTTCGACGGCGTCGTGGTGCGCAACAGCGGCCCGGTGCTGCACTACCAGGAGCAGTACGACGCCTTCCGGGCCGAGGCGCTGCGGCGCGGCACCCGTGTGTTCAACGAGCTGACCGGCCGTGCGGACATGGCCGGGAAGCAGTACCTGCTCGACCTGTCGGCCGGCGGCCACCCGGTCATCCCGACCGCGGAGGCCCCGGACGACCTGGGCCGCCTCCCCGACGTCGCCGAGTACGTGGCCAAGCCCAAGCTCGGCGCCGACTCCATCGGCCTGGAGGTCGTCGGCCCGGACCGGATCGCCGGGATCGCCGCGGCCGGCGGCATGCTCGTCCAGCCCCGGATCGACTTCCGCTACGAGGTGTCCTTCTACTTCGTCGACCGGGAGTTCCAGTACGCCCTGCACACCCCGGACAAGGACGTCCGCTGGCAGCTCGCGCCCTACCGTCCGAGCGCGGAGGACCTCGCCTTCGCCCAGCACTTCGTGGACTGGAACACCGTCGACCACGGCATCCAGCGCGTCGACGCCTGCCGCACCACCGACGGCGAGCTGCTGCTGGTCGAGCTGGAGGACCTCAACCCGTACCTCTCGCTCGACCTCCTGGAGGCCGGGCAGCGCGAGTCCTTCACGGCCGCGATGAAGGACTCCCTGCACCGCCTGCTGCGCCGCTGACCCGGACGGCCGGGACAGCCGGTCCGGCCCCGGGAACGCCGAAGGCCCCCCGCTTCCGCGAGGGGCCTTCGACCGTCTGTGCGCCGCCAGGGACTCGAACCCCGGACCCGCTGATTAAGAGTCAGCTGCTCTAACCAACTGAGCTAGCGGCGCCTGCTGACGTGGAGAACAATACACGCTCCCGCAGGTCGGACGCACATCCGTATCCACCTGCCGTTCAGTGCGGCTTCTCCCCGGCGGCCAGCATGGCCACGAACTTCTCGATGCGGCGGGCGCGGGTCTCCGGCCGCTTGGCCTCCTGCACCCGGTGGAGGATCGAATACCGGTTGGTGCCGTCCAGCGCGGCGAAGTTCTCCGCCGCAGCGGGCACGGCGGCCAGGGCCGCGGCCAGGTCGTCCGGCACCGTCGCCGAGCGGGGGCTGTCGTAGGCGGCCTCCCAGCGGCCGTCCGCCCGGGCGCGTTCGACCTCGGCGAGACCGGCCGGGCGCATCCGGCCGGCGGCGGCGAGCGACTCCGCCTTCTCCCGGTTGATCTTGGACCAGCGGCTGCGGGCCGTGCGCGGCGTGAACCGCTGCAGCCAGTGCTGCTCGTCGAAGGAGCGCTTCTGCCCGTCGATCCAGCCGAAGCAGAGGGCGGCATCCAACGCCCCGGGGTAGTCCAGCGACACCACGCCGGGAGCCTTCTTCCGGAGCTTCAGCCAGATCCCGGGGGAGGTGTCGTGGTGCGCGTCGAGCCAGGCCTCGAACTCCTCGGCGGAGTCGAAGGCGAGCGTGTCCTGCGGGTCGGCCATGCCCGCAGTGAACCACGGGCCACCGACAGGTGAGGCGGGATCAGCTCCGGGGGGCGACCACCGCGAGCGTCCCGCCGCCCGGCGGCGGCGGGTGGGCCGCCGCCTCCTCCAGCCCGAGGACGGCGTCCGGCACCAGCCGGAAGGCGCCCTCCTCCCACAGCTCCACCAGTCCGCCGAGCTCGGCGGACTCGGCGGCGCCGACCGTCCGGCCGCCCGGCGGCGGCACCGGCGAGGCCACCCGGTCCGGGCCGCCGGCCAGCTCCGGCCAGAGCGGGGCGGTGCCCGGGCCGACGGCGTCCAGCACGGCGTCCACGCCCTGCGGGGCGGCCGCCCGGGCGCGTTCGGCCAGCTGCGCGCCGTAGCCGATCGGCACCGCGCCGGCCTCGCGCAGCGCGGCGTGCTCCCGTTCGGCGGCCACCGCGACCACCGCTGCGCCGCGGCGCAGCGCGAGCCCGACCGCGGCCCGCCCGGCCGCCGCACCGGCGCCGTGCACCAGCAGGGTCCGGCCGCGCCGTACCCCGAGCCGGTCGAGGGCGGCCCGCACGCCCGCCGCGGTGACGGGCAGCAGCGCAGCCTCGGCCCAGGGCAGGGCGGTGGGCCGGTGCGCCACCCGGTCGGCGTCGGCGGCGGCGTACTCGGCGCAGGCGCCGGACGGGCAGTGCCCGAGCACCTCGTCGCCGACCTCAAGGCCGTAGGTGCCCGGGCCGAGCTGCACCACCACCCCGGCGAACTCCGTGCCCGGCACCCCGGCCGGCGCACCGTCGGCCGGCGGCAGTCCGGCGGCCTCCACCCGGACGAGGACCTGCCCGGGTCCGGCCCGCGGCACCGCCGTCTCGACGGTCCGCGGGGCGCCGGCCGCACCGCCCGGCCCCGGGTACTCCAGCGCCCGCACCGGCCACCTCCCGCTCCCGCTCCCGCTCCCGTGCCCGCTCCCGTCCGCGTGCCCGGCGAGCCGCTCCGGGCGGGTGCTTAGTCACATTTATGCTGATCTGCGGGGTAGTGGACCGCATGTCGCACGGACCGGGGCGTACGGACAGGAAGTGGATGGGTGGCCCAGCTGTCGCTGCTGTTCCTGGTGCTCCTCGCGTCCGTGGTGACGATGCCGCTCGCCCGCCGCATCCACGTGCCGCAGCCGGTGCTGATGACCCTGCTCGGCCTGGCCATGGCGCTCGTCCCGCAGATCCCCAACGTGCGGGTCGACCCGGACTTCATCCTGCCGCTGGTGCTGCCCCCGCTGATCTTCGCGGTGGCCCGCCGCTCCTCCGTGCGCTACTTCCGGGCCAACGTCCGGCCGATCCTGCTGCTGGCGGTCGCCCTGGTCGCCGTCACCACGACCGTGGTGGCCGCCGTCTTCCAGTGGCGGGTGCCCGGTCTGCCGCTCGCCGCGGCGGTGGCGCTCGGCGCGCTCGTCTCGCCGCCCGACCCGGTGGCGGCGGTCGCGGTGGCCGGCTCGATCGGCCTGCCGCGCCGCCTGGTCGCGGTGCTGGAGGGCGAGGGCCTGTTCAACGACGTCACCGCGATCGTCATCTACTCGCTGGCCATCGAGGCGGTGGTCAGCGGCCACTTCTCCGGCGCGGACGCGGCGCTGCGCCTGGTGCTGTCAGCGGTGGTCGCGGTCGTCCTCGGGATCGCCCTCGGCTGGCTGAACACCTGGCTGGCCGGCCGCCTCGACGACCCCACCCAGCAGGTCGCGCTCAACCTGCTCGTCCCGTTCGCCGCCTACACCCTCGCCGAGGAGGCGCACGGCTCCGGCGTGCTCGCCGTGGTGGTCTGCGCGCTGTACCTCGCCGACCGGGCCGCCGACGCGGACGACGTGTCCTTCCGGCTGGTCGGCAACGCCTTCTGGGAGATCGTCGAGATCCTGATCACCGGCGTGGCCTTCGGCCTGATCGGCCTGGAGCTGAGCACCGTGCTGGCCGACGTCCGCTCCAGCTGGCACGGCATGCTCGGCGACACCGCCTGGGTGATCGCCGCGGTGGTGCTCGTCCGGCTGCTGTGGCTGCTGCCCGCCGCCTGGATCTCCGAGCGGCTCACCCACGGCGAGGAGGACACCCCGATCAGCTGGCGCGAGACCGTGGTGCTCTGGTGGTCCGGGATGCGCGGGGTCGCCACCGTGGCGCTCGCCCTCGCGGTGCCGCTCACCGTGCACGGCGGCGGGGCCTTCCCGGCCCGCAGCGAGATCGTCTTCGTGGCCTTCTGCGTGGTGCTCTTCACCCTCCTGGTGCAGGGGCTCTCGCTGCCCTGGCTGGTGCGGCTGCTCGCCCTGCGCGACCACCCCGACGTCCACGACGAGGCGCTGCGGGTGCTGCGCTGGCGGGCCGCGAAGGCCGGACTGCTCCGACTGGAGGAACTGGAGGAGGAACGCAGGCTGCCCGCCGAACTCGTCGACCGGCTCCGCGAACGCCAGCACGACCGGCTCGCCCGGCTCTACCCCGAGCGGTACGAGGAGGACGAGGCCGCCGAGGCCAAGCGCCGCCTCGCCCGCTGGCGGCAGGCGGCCGAGGTCGAGCAGGAGATGATCGCCGCCTCCCGTCGGGAGGTGCTGACGGCCCGTGGGGAGCCGGGCGGCGACCCCGGGATGGCCGACCGGGTGTTGCGCGAGCTCGACCTCCGCTCGGCGCGCAAGTGAGCGGGCCGGCCGGGGATAGGCTGGCCGCGGGCAAGGCCGTCAACGGAGTCGGCGCCAAGCACCACGCTGCCGCCGGACCTCGCGCTACCCTCCCGCCGGGCCCCGCAGGTAACGCATCCGGATGATTCAAGGAGCAACCGATGTCGGAGAACCGCCCCGGCTCTCGCATCCCCCTGGACCGAACCCCCCAGTGGGCCGCGCTGGCCAAGCACCGCGAGGAGCTGGGCGAGCAGCACCTGCGCGGGCTGTTCGACGCCGACCCCGAGCGCGGCAGCCGGTACACCCTGACCGTCGGCGACCTGCACGTCGACTACTCCAAGCAGCTGGTGACCGACGAGACGCTCGCCCTGCTGCGCGACCTCGCCGGCGCCACCGGCGTCGCCGCCCTGCGGGACGCCATGTTCCGCGGCGAGAAGATCAACATCACCGAGGACCGCGCCGTCCTGCACACCGCGCTGCGCGCCCCGCGCGACGCCGTGGTCGAGGTCGACGGCGAGAACGTCGTCCCCGCCGTGCACGCGGTGCTCGACAGGATGGCCGCCTTCGCCGACCGCGTCCGCAGCGGCGAGTGGACGGGCCACACCGGCAAGCGGATCCGCACCGTCGTCAACATCGGCATCGGCGGCTCCGACCTCGGCCCCGCCATGGCCTACGAGGCGCTGCGCTCCTTCACCGACCGCGGCATCGACGTCCGCTTCGTCTCCAACGTGGACGGCGCCGACCTGAACGAGGCGCTGGTCGGCCTGGACGCCGCCGAGACGCTGTTCATCGTCGCGTCGAAGACCTTCACCACCATCGAGACCGTCACCAACGCCGTCTCCGCCAGGAACTGGCTGCTCACCGAGCTGCGTGCGGACACCGACGCGGTGGCGAAGCACTTCGTGGCGCTCTCCACCAACGCCGAGGGCGTGGCCGACTTCGGCATCGACACCGCCAACATGTTCGAGTTCTGGGACTGGGTGGGCGGCCGCTACTCGTACGACTCCGCCATCGGCCTCTCCCTGATGATCGCCATCGGCCCGGAGCGGTTCCGCGAGATGCTCGACGGCTTCCGCCTGGTCGACGAGCACTTCCGCACCGCCCCGCCGGAGCAGAACGTCCCGCTGCTGCTCGGCCTGCTCGGCGTCTGGTACAACAACTTCTTCGACGCGCAGTCGCACGCAGTGCTGCCGTACTCGCACTACCTGTCCAAGTTCACCGCCTACCTGCAGCAGCTGGACATGGAGTCCAACGGCAAGTCGGTGGACCGCGAGGGCAACCCGGTGACCTGGCAGACCGGCCCGGTCGTCTGGGGCACCCCCGGCACCAACGGCCAGCACGCCTACTACCAGCTGCTGCACCAGGGCACCAAGGTGATCCCGGCCGACTTCATCGGCTTCGCCAAGCCGGTCGAGAGCCTGCTGCCCGGCCTGGTCGCCCAGCACGACCTGCTGATGGCCAACTTCTTCGCCCAGACCCAGGCGCTGGCCTTCGGCAAGACCGCCGAGGAGGTCGCGGCCGAGGGCGTGCCGGCCGAGCTGGTGCCGCACAAGACCTTCCGCGGCAACCATCCCACCACCACCGTGCTGGCCGCCGAGCTCACCCCGTCGGTGCTCGGCCAGCTGGTCGCGCTCTACGAGCACAAGGTGTTCGTCCAGGGCGCGATCTGGAACATCGACTCCTTCGACCAGTGGGGCGTCGAGCTGGGCAAGGTGCTGGCCAAGCGGATCGAGCCGGTGCTGCTCACGGGCGAGGGCACCGAGAAGCTCGACAGCTCCACCGCCGAGCTGGTCGCGCGCTACCGCGCGCTGCGCGGCCGCTGAGCCCGTGGGTGGCGGGGCCGTCCCGGCCGGGCGGCCCCGCCACCGTGCCGGCACCCTGACGGCCGGTCAGCGGCCCGCCGTCCAGCAGTTCGGGCAGCCGCCGGGCAGGTTCGACGGGCAGCAGGACGAGGGCGGCGAGGTCGGCCCGGCCGAGGCGTACGGCGGTCCGGTGGCGGTCGCCGGGCCCGGCGGCACCGGCGTGCGGCGGAGCTCCGCGGACCCGGGGAGCAGGGCCAGCAGCACGATCAGCGCCGCCCCGCCCAGCACCGCCAGGGCCACCAGCAGCCTGTGGCGCCACACCGCGATCCGGTGCGCGCGCAGCGCGGACGCCTCCAGGCCCTCGAGCTCGGCGCGGAGCCACTCCTCCCAGCCCGGCGGCGTACTGCGCGCGGGATCGTCGGGCGCCATGGACCGCGAGATTAGCAGTCGTGGACGTACCACGGAACGTCGAAGGCCCCTCGCTTCCGCGAGGGGCCTTCGACGTTCCGTGCGCCGCCAGGGACTCGAACCCCGGACCCGCTGATTAAGAGTCAGCTGCTCTAACCAACTGAGCTAGCGGCGCCTGCTGACGTGGAAGACTCTAGCAGTGGCTCCGGGCGGAGCCAAAATCGAATACCGCCGGGCGGGCTCAGGCCGACGGAACCGGGTGCAGCACCCCGGCGGGCTCCTCCGCCGCCTGCGGGGGGAGGGCAGGGAGGGCCGCCGCCCGGGCCTCGCCCCGCGCCGCCCGGACACAGGCCCACAGCACCACGGCCGCCCCCGGCAGCCACGGCTCGCGGGAGTCCGGGGCGACGATCCAGCGGCCGGCACCCAGCCCGGGCGACTCCGGGGCGTCCACCATCCGCTGCACCGGCGGCACGGTCACCGCGTCGCCCTTGCCGTGGCAGAGCAGCGGCGGGACGTCGCGCGCCCACTCCTCCCAGGCCAGCAGGGTGCGCAGGCGGGGCGCGGCGCCCGGCTGGACGAAGAGCAGGGTGCGTCCGCGGAAGGCGGCGACCGGGCCGCAGCCCGGGCCGGAGGACCACAGTTCGTCCAGCACCCGCCGGCCGAACAGCGACGGCATGCTGATCACGTCGAAGGCGCGGCCGCAGGGCAGCACGCTGGATGCCCAGGGGCGCGCCTCCCACAGAGCCCGCATGGAGCGCGGGTACTCGCTGGCCGAGGCCAGCCACGCCTCGCCGGCGACGGTGACGTACTCCACGGATTGATACGTCCAGATGTCCACCCCAGCAGCGTGGACCTCGCCGCCGCCGGGGCGGGCGGAAAACGGGGTTCGCCGGACACCGCGCCGCGCCGCGGCGTACCCTTACCGGCCGCATATGCCAGAGGCCCGGTGCGGCGGCGTCGCCGCGGCCCGGTCAGTGCTCCGCGCTGCGCTGCTTCTGCAGGCCGCGACCGTACTCGACCATCCGCACCGCGTAGTCGGGCGTCCAGTCCGCGCGGGCGGCGATCTCCGCCGGGCTCAGCGCGTCGAAGCGGCGGGTGTCTGCGAGCTGCGCGGCGGCGATCGCCTGGAAGTCGGTGGCGCGCTCCGCGGCGGCCCGGAAGGCCAGGGCCAACTCGGTCGAGCGGCGCAGCAGTTCGGCCGGGTCCTCGATGGACTCCAGATCGAAGAACCGCTCCTGCTCGGGCTCGTCGGCCTGCGGCTCGAAGAGCAGCTGGGCCGGCCGCAGCCGGCGTGCGGGAGGGGTGCCCGGGCCCGGGGCGGCCTGCGCGGGGACCCCGCTCTGGTCGGACGCCTGTGCATGGGGATCGGGCATGGACGGACACCTCCGGAGACACCGGTGACAGGAAAGGGCCGTCGTCCATTGTCGCGCGGCGGCGGCCGGTAGCGGAACGGTGTGCACCAGGTCGCTATTCCCGGTCGGGGCGCACGTGTCACCTGCGGTGCGCCCCCGACCCTTCCGCGACCGCCGTCAGGACAGCGGCACCCGGTGCGAGGCCAGGTGCGCCAGCACGGCGTGGTTGGCCTCCCAGCCGTCCGGGAACTTCACCGCCACCCCCAGTTGCACCGGCTCCGTCGAGGGGTGCTCGTCGAGCAGCTCGGCGATGCCGGCCCGGGCCACCACGATGCAGGCGTGCCGGTGCCGCGAGGCCAGCACGCACAGCCGGCCGGTCTCCAGGTGGAAGGCCGTCGCGTCGGGCCGCCCCGACAGCGGGTGCAGCACCACCGTGACGTCGTACTCGCGGCCCTGCAGCCGGTTCGCGGTGTCCACCGTCACCGCCGGACCGGCCGCCGGGTCCACCGGCACGTCCAGCGCCGCCAGCGCCTGCCGCACCGCCGCCGCCTGGTCCCGGTGCGCGGTGCCCACCGCGATCCGGCCCGGCGCGACCGGGGCGGACCCCTGCTCGGAGTGCGCCGTCAGCCCGCGGTCCAGCAGCCGCCGGACGACCGCCGCCACCGCCGCCACCGCCTGCGGGTCCGTCCGCACGGTGTGCCGCGCGGGCAGCTCCAGCAGCGCCCAGCCGCTCTCCACCGCCTCGTCGATCGCCGCGTCCACCGGCGTGCCGTCCGCCCGGACGGAGGCCGCCAGCCGCCGCTCGCCCGGCCCCGTCCCCGACCGGAACGGCGTGTACGGGTAGAACGCCGCCGAGATCAGCGGCGCCGCCGAGGCCGGCAGCCGCCAGGACACCGGCAGCCGGTGCGGCCGGATCGCCGGGTTGTGCGCGAGCAGCGTCACCACCGCACTGCTCGACGGGTCGTACGACAGCCCGGCCCACTGGTCGGTGCCGACCACGGTGAACGGGTCCAGCTGGCCGGGGTCGCCGACGAACAGCGCCCGCTCGAACAGCCGGGCGACCGCCAGCAGCGCGTCCGAGCGCATCTGGTACGCCTCGTCCACGATCGCGTGCCGCCACGGCGCCTCGGTGCGCACCCACTGCCACTTCGCCGCCGTGGAGACCACCACGTCGTGCTCCAGCAGGTCGGCGACCTTCTCCGAGGCCGTCACGTTGCCGTGCCGCAGGGCCTCCGGCGCGGGCCGGGAATCGCCCGCGTGCAGCCGGCCGATGGTGAGGTCCGGCCCCTTGGCGGCCAGCCGGTCCACCAGGTCGTCGACCTGGCTGTTGGTCTGCGCGACGATCATCAGCCGCTCGCCGGAGGCCACCAGCTCTCGCGCCGCGCGGACCACCAGCGTCGACTTGCCCGCGCCCGGCGGGGAGTCCACCACCACCCCGCGCGGCGCACCCGGTGCCGGCCGCACCGCGGCCTCCAGGATCGCCGCCACGGCGGCGTCGGCGACGGCGCCCGGCGCCTGATCGGCAGTCATGCCCGCGGTCATTCCCACTCTTCCGTACTGTTCGCCGACATCGGAGCGGCACCCGGAGGGCCGCCGTGCGTCCACGGGGTGTCCTCCGGATCCGGCAGCGGCGCCGACTGGCGGGGCGTCAGCTCGAAGAGCGTGAACACCACCCGCTCGCCGACCTCCGGCAGGCTGCCCGGCTCCGGCTCCTTTCGCCGGCCCATCCCGGACACCACCCGCACCGTGACGGTGCCCCCGTCCGGGTCGAAGCCCGCGACCACCCCGCGCTGCGGCGTCGCCGCGCCGACCCGGTGCACCTCCCGTCCGGCGTCCGCGTGCGGACGGTCCGCGGTGTGCACCACCAGCAGCGGCCGCGGCTTCGCCGACCGGCCCGAGGTGTCGTACTCCGGCACCACGGCGACCACCTCGCCCGCGAACGCCTCGCCGGTCAGCCGGTGCTCGGCCATCGCCAGCGGGTCGTCCAGCGCCTCCTGCACCTCCAGCCGGACCTGCTCGCGCTCGCGCTGAGCCAGCTTGCGGGCGGCCGTCACGGCGTCGTCCTGCTTCGGCTGCGGCGGCTCGCCGGCGGCCAGCCGGTCCCGGTGGCCGGTGTACGACCAGCGGTCGCCCTCCCAGCGCTCCGCGACGTGCCCGCCCTCCGACAGCGCCCGCAGCAGGTCGAGCCCCTGCCAGACGTCCGCCCAGGTGGGCAGCAGCACCTGCTCCAGCACCCCGTGCAGCTGCTCCGCGGCCCGCTTGACCACCAGCTCCGCCCGGGCGGCGTCCGCGGGGGCGGCCGCCCGGGCCGCGGCCAGCGCCGCGTCGTGCCGGACGATCGCCGGCGCCAGCACCAGCTCGTCGAACTTCGGGTCGGTGGCCGGACCGGCCGGCGGGTGCACCAGCTGCCCGTGCACGTCCCGCTCGCTCTCGGCCCGCTCGGCGGCCTCCGCGCCGGTCAGCCCGGCCGGTGCCAGGTGCCAGGCCAGCAGGGCGGCCAGGTGCTGGTCCTCGAGGTGGCTCTGCCCGGTCGCCCAGTGCCGGGAGAGCAGCGCCGTCATCGGCAGCAGCAGGCTGGAGCCGGGCACCTGCGCACGGTCGGTGAGGTGGGTCAGCCAGCGGCCCAGCAGCGGCACCTGGGTGGGCGCCGGGTAGGGGCCCGGGTCGACGTCCTCCGCGGTGCGGCGGAAGCGCGTGGAGCGGCCGATCAGCGCGAGGTGCCGCACCGAGCCGGTGTTCGGCACGATCAGCTGCGGAGCGTCGGCGCACAGCTCCCGCACCACCGGGTTCTTCTCACCCGTCTCCGCGTCCCGCTCGGTGCCCTCGACGTGCTCCACCTCGTCGGCGAAGGACTCCAGGTACGGCAGCAGGTCCGCGCCGAAACGGGCCAGGAAGTCGAAGCGCTGGTCGCGGTTGAGCGGCTGCGGCACGATGTGCAGCCGCGGGGCCGCCCGGTCGGTGCCCAGCATCACCGCCAGCGGCGCGCCGGCCTCGCCCGCCGCGGCCAGCGGCACCACGACCATCGGACGCTCCGACACGTGGCGGTGGCGCACCGTGGCCAGCGGCTCGGCCCGCCCGCTGCGGACGGCCTGCAGCCGGGCCAGCGTGGAGAGCAGGCTCACCGGGCCCACCGCCGGCGGATCGCGCGGCCCGCGCGGCTCACCGGACCACCTGCCCGAGGGCTTCGGCGCGCAGCGCGGCCGCGTACCGCAGCCGGGCGGACGCCTCGTCGGCCTCCGCGTCCTCCGCCGGGCCGCCCGGCTCCGCGCCGGCGGCGGCCAGCGCCGCGCCGACCGTGCGGATCGAGCCGAGCTCGCCGCGCACCCCTCGGCCCAGCTGCTCCACCACGTCCGAGCAGCGGGCCTGGGCGCGGCAGTGGAAGCCCAGCTCGCAGGTGGAGAGGCAGTCCGGGCTGTACGCGGCCGGGACGGAGCCCACCGCGGCCGCCAGCTCCTCGGCCGGCCGGGTCGGCGCGCCGCCCTCGTCCGGCGCCAGGTCGAAGCTGGTGCCCTCCGGCAGGGCGGCGACCAGCTGCCCGATGCCGGTCATCCGGGACAGCTGGCGCCGGGTGGTCGCGAGCTCGCGGCGGACGTCCACCGCGGCCGCGGTCGGCCGGTTGGAGAAGTCCCTCGGGCAGACCAGCAGCACCGTGGTCGACGGGCTGCCGGGCAGCTCCTGCGCGCGGTACGGGTCCGACTCGGCCGGCACCCCGGCCAGTGCCGCGGCCGTCTCCTGCAGCGCCAGCACGTACACCGCCGCCTGGCGGGCCGCCGCGCCGACCTTGGCCGGGTCCGCGGAGCCGTCCAGCACCGGGAAGGACTTGATCTCCACCACCGTGCAGCGGCCGCCGTGCACCAGCACCGCGTCCGGCTCCAGGTGGGCCGGGCTGCCGGCCACCGTCAGCCGGAGCATCGGGTGGTCCAGCAGCGTCCAGAGCGCGGGGTCGGCCGCCGCCTCGGCGAGCGCCTCCCGGGTGCGCTCCGCGCGCACGGCCGGCGAGGAGCGGCGCAGCAGGTCCGGCACGGCGAGCGGGGTGCCGCTCTCCTCCGGCAGGCCGAGGTGGCGGCGGAGCGGTTCGAGCAGCGCCGCGTAGCCGTCGTCCTTCAGCCGGGCCTCGAAGACGTTGCCGCGGGCGAGCGCGAACGGGGACTGGCCGAACGGGGCCGGCCGCCCCAACTGCCGGGCGACGGCGCCCTTGTCGACGCCGGCGGCGTCCAGCAGCGAGCGGCGGCGGCAGCCCGGATTGGCGGCGAGCGCGGCGAGGGCGCGGGCGTCGAGACTGCGCTGCGGCGCCCGGCCGCGCAGCTCGGAGAGCCGCTGCGCGAGCGGCTCTGACTGCCCCAGGAGCGAGACGTTCATGGTGCGGCCCAGTGTTGCATCCGCCACCGACAATCGGGGGCGGGACCTCCGGATCGGCCCGCCCCGGCCCCACCCCGCCCCGAGGCGAAGGGCCCGCCGGTGCCGAAGGGGAGGCGGGAGGGAGCGCGGCGACGGAGCGACGACCGTCGGCGCCGGGTCAGGAGGGCCCGGAGGCGAGCGGGCGACGGAACGGCCCCCACCGGCGGGCGGCCGCGGGGTGCGGGATCATGGTGGCCCGGCCCTCAATGGCGAGCAGGCCGCCGCGAACCCTGCTGCGAGGAGTCCACCCATGCCCGCCCGCATCGTGCTCGTCCGCCACGGCGAGACCGCATGGTCGGCCACCGGCCAACACACCGGCCGCACCGACGTGCCCCTCACCGAGGAGGGCCGCGCGATGGCGCGCGCCCTCGGCAAGCGGCTCGCCCGCGCCCCCTGGAACGGCCTCACCGACGCCGTCGTCTACACCAGCCCGCTCTCCCGCGCCCGCGAGACCGCCGAACTCTCCGGCTTCGGCGCCCGCGCCGTCGACCGCCCCGAGCTCCTGGAGTGGGACTACGGCCAGTACGAGGGCCGCACCGGCCACGACATCCGCGAGACCGACCAGCCCGGCTGGCTGATCTGGCGCGACGGCGTCCCCGGCGGCGAGAAGCTCTCCGAGGTCGCCGCCCGCGTCGACGGCTTCCTCGAAGAGCTCCACGGCACCCACGGCGTCCCCCACCCCGACACGACCACCATGCACGCCGCCGACTGCGACGTGGTGCTCTTCGCCCACGGCCACCTGCTGCGCATCCTCACCGCGCGCTGGCTCGGCCTGGCGCCCGAGAACGCCCAGCGCTTCAAGCTCGGCACCGCCGCCCTCTCGGTGCTCTCCTGGGAGTACGGCCTGCCCGCCGTCGAGATCTGGAACGACCACAGCCACCTCGACTGACGGCCGCACCTGGCGGTCCGTCCCGTACGGACCGTCAGGCCGCCCCCGCCGCACCGTCGTACGCGGACAGGAACTGCGCCACCTCCGGCACCGCGCCGTGCCCGCGCAGCCGCCCGGCGGTGCCCGCCAGCATCGCCCGGATCCGCGCCGAGCGGACACCGCCGAGCAGCACCACCGCCGCCGAGCCGTGCCCCGCCGCCCCCGCCAGGTCGCCCAGGCCCAGCCGGTCGTGCGCCAGCTCCGCCGTGTACAGCGCCCGGTTGCGGACGAACTGCGGCTCCTGCAGCGCCATCGCCAGCTCCGCCCGCCGCCCGGCGACCTCCCACTCGCCCAGCGCCGACCAGCACTGCGCCTCCAGCCCGGCCAGCTCGGCCTCGCCGAAGAAGGACATCCACTCCGGGTCCGCCTCCGACGGCCCCCGTTGGAACAGCGCCGACGCGCGCGCCAGCGCCCGTTCGCAGGACGGACGGTCCCTCAGCACCGCCCAGCCGCCCGCCTCGCGCAGCGACAGCAGCGCCAGCAGCCGGGCCGACCCGAGCCCCTTCGCCGCGGCCTGACCCGCCTGGGCGGCCCGCAGCGCCTCCCGCGGCCGACCGGCGTCCCGCGCCAGGAACGCGCTGTTGCAGAACACGTGCGCCTCCAGCGCCGCGTCCCCCGCCATCCGCGCGGTGGCCAGCGCCTCCGAGTAGAACGACCTGGCGTCCGCCAGCCGGTTCGAGTCGTGCGCCAACCAGCCCACCGAGATCGCCAGTTCACCGGCGCCCGACTGCAGCCTGCGCTCCGCCGAGGCCGAGTACGTCCCCTCGTTCAACAGGACGTACGCGCTGCGCAGCGACTGCCCCGCCCGCTCGAACAGGGCGTCCGCGCCCTGCGCGTCGTCCAGCAGCCGGATCTCCCGGACGGCCCGCTCGACCCCCTCGATCTCGGCCTGACCCACCCGGCGGGGCGCGGGCACGGGCAGGGCGGCCGGCCCGGCGAAGGCGGCGGCCGGAGCGGCGCCGTCCAGGCCCAGGGCGGCCGCCAGGGCGGTCGGGCCGCCGGTCAGGAACGTACGGCGGTGCACGTCGTCGTTCTCCTCGTCGCAGTGGTGCGGAACGCCGGGAGCGGACACGGCCGGCACCGCGGCCTCCGCCGGGCGGCCGCGGACGGACGTCCGCGGCACGAAGCCCAGGTCGGCCAGCGACCGGCCCGGCCACATGTGCCGGAACACCCGCTCGTAGGCGTAGTTGGGGCAGCGGATCTCACCCGACTCGACCCGGCCGACGTAGCGCGCGTCGCAGGACACGTGCTCGCCGATCTCCCGGGCGGCCCGGCGCACCGCGGTGGCGAACTCCCCCGGGGAGAGGTCGCCGCGCAGCTCGCGCATCACGGTGTTGGGAACGGCCGGCTCGGGCCGGGGCCCGCCGGGACTCCTGGCTGCCATGGCTGCGCTCCGAGAGTCGTGCAGGGTGGCGCCGCGGCGAACGCCGCGCCTGCGGGCCGGTGGGGGTCCGCTCGGTGCCGCCACGACAGTACCGGCAGTCACGGCACGGATGCGGCGGGTGAGCGGAACCGTACGGGGCAAACACGGATAAACCCCTCGGCGGTGCCCGGTTCTGCCATGAAATGCCATGTCTTGCCGCGCACACGCCCGTGGCTTTGCGTGCCCCATCCGCGTTGTCCTGTTACATGGACGCCCCGCATCCCGTCCCCCACACGAGCGGGCCCGGGCGTCCGACCTGACGACAGGAGGTCCCCAATGGCCGCCCGAGCACCGCAGCACCGCCGGCCGAGCGCCCCCGGGCTGCCCGCCGGAGTGGCCCCGGCCCTGCTGCCGGAGGGCACGGACGGCACCCGGTCGGCCGGCGGGGGCGGCACCACGGGCGCCCGGTCCGCCGGACGGCCGTCGGCCGGCGCAGCGGCCGGGACCGGCTACGACACCGTCACCGTCTCGGTGCGGCACGGCCTGGAGACCGTCGACATCCTCCGGCTCCGCGGCGCCTGCGGCGCCGTCCTGCAGAGCCGCGGCGGCGCCGCCGTCTCCTTCCTCGTTCCCGCCGGAACCGCCCGCGGCTGGCACCTCCCCGGCAGCTCCTGCAGCCCCGGCGCCGTCCTGCTGCCCGCCACCGACCCCCGGTGGATCATGGCCCCGGCCGGCCCGCAGGCGCCGGCCCGGCCCACGGACGCCTGGGTGCTGCGGTCGGCCCTGTGCGAAGCCGCCTGCACCCTCACCGCGGGCGGCCTCGGCCCCTTCTGAGACGGGCGGCCCCGCCCGGGCCGGCCGCCGGCGGCGCCGGCGGTTGCGGGAAGGCGTACGGTCAGGGGCCCTGTGATCCGCGTCGTTCCCCGTGTCCCTCGTGATGCACCGCCCCGCCCCGCGCCCCTGGATAATCGGGGGCATGGGACGTGGCAGGGGCAGGGCCGAGGCGGTGCCGGAGGTGACGGGGGCGGAGGGACGCAGCCACCGGCAGGGGCCGCTGGCGGTGCGGGTGGACTCCGGGACGGCCGAGCTGAAGCCGGACCGGGACCGGCCGCGGGCCTGGCAGCTGCTGCTGGACGGCGCCCCGCAGTCCCTGGTCGACCTGGACGACCCGACCCGTCTCGGCTTCGAGTACCAGCGCCGGATCGGCCACCTGATCGACCTCGCCGCCCCGCCCGGCCGCCCGATCACCGTCCTGCACCTGGGCGGCGGCGCCCTCACCCTGCCCCGCTACGTGGCGGCCACCCGGCCGCGCTCCCGGCAGCAGGTCGCCGAGATCGACACCGCGCTGACCGAGCTCGTCCGCACCGAACTGCCGTTGGAGCGCGGCTGGCAGATCAAGGTGCGCGGCGCGGACGCCCGGGCGGTGCTGGAGCGCGCCCCGGAGGGCGGCGCCGACCTGGTGGTCGCCGACGTCTTCTCCGGTGCGCGGGTGCCGGCGCACTGCGCCACCGTGGAGTTCGCCGCGCTGGCCGCCCGGGCGCTCGCCCCGGGCGGGCGCCTGGTGGTGAACGTGACCGACGGTTCGTCACTGGCCTTCGCCCGGGCGCAGACCGCGACCCTGCTCGCGGTGTTCCCGGAGGTGTGCCTGGTGGCGGATCCGGCGGTGCTGCGCGGCCGCCGGTTCGGGAACCTGATCCTGGTGGCCGGGACGGCGCCGCTGCCGCTGGAGGAGCTGGGCCGCAAGGTCGCCTCGGACGCGGCGCTGGGCCGGGTCGAACACGGCCGCGCCCTGGCGGACTTCACCGCGGGGGCCGCCGCGGTCACGGACGACTCGGCCGTCCCCTCGCCGGCACCCCCGCCGGGCGTCTTCCACTGATCCCGGGCCGGCGCGGCGTCCCGGACGCCGTCAGTGGCCGCTGGGCAGTCCGCGGTGCTTGTACGTGGCGAGGGCGGTGAGCAGCAGCCCCGCCAGGATGGGGACGGCCACCGCGACGGCGTCCGCACCCCCGGCCCGGACGGCGGGCGCGGCACCGAAGGCGTCCTCGCCGGTGGCGGGCCGGGGCCGTTCGGCGGACGTCCCGCGGGCGGCGCCGGCGGCCGCCGGCCGCAGTGCCGGTGCGGGCTCCGCGGCCGGCCGGGGGGCCGGGACGGCGCCCTCGGCGGGGGAGGCCCCGGCGGGTGCGGGCGGGTCGGCGGGGCCGGGGCCGGCGGAGGCGTCCGGGGCCGCGGCGGGGGCGGAAACGGCACCGCCGTCCCCCCGGGGAGACGGGGGGACGGCGGGGAGCAGAACGGCGGCGATGGCGAAGGCGTCGGGCACGGTGGCGGCCTGTCCCGGTAGGGGGAGGCCGTCCACCCGGATCCGGTCCCGGAGCACCTCCCCGACCGGCCCGGTCTGCTGCTCGACGACGGGGACGGCGTCCCCGCCGAGGCGGTGGAGGAGGGCCGGGGCACCGACCTGTTCGGTCAGGCCGGCCCCCGGCCCTTCGGCGGCTGCGGCGTCGCAGACCCCCAACCCAAACCCCCACAGCTGGGCGAGGATCGCGCCGCCGGCCGCCAGCTCTCCGGCCCGTCGGCGGACGTCCCGGCGGGGAGGTCCGCCGCGGGGGCGGTCGGGCCGCGGTGGTGCCGCGTGACGGTGTCGCACGTGAGAGGAGAACGAGCGAACCCGGTCGGAGTCACGCGGCGTGGTGACACACCGTCATCAAGCGGACGGGATGCCGTGGTCCAGGCGGCCGGTGCGGATCGCCTCGGAGTACCAGCGGGCGCTGGTCTTGGGCGTGCGCACCAGGGTGTCGTAGTCGACGTGGACGATGCCGAAGCGCTTCTCGTAGCCGTACGCCCACTCGAAGTTGTCCATGAGCGACCACAGGAAGTAGCCGCGGACGTCGGCGCCGGCGGCGATCGCGTCGGAGACGGCGCCGAGGTGACCCTTCACGTAGGCGGCCCGCTCCGGGTCGTGGACGCTGCCGTCGGCGGAGACGGTGTCCTCGAAGGCGGCGCCGTTCTCGGTGACCATCAGCGGCAGGCCGAACTCGCGGTGCAGCGCGATCAGCGAGTCGGACAGCCCGGTCGGGTCGATCGGCCAGTTCATCGCGGTGACCTCGCCGGGCGCGAGGTGGAAGGCGACGTCGTCGGCGCCCGGCCACGGCGAGAAGGAGCTCTCGCCGTGCCCGTCGTGGCGCGGCAGGTTCTTGGCGTTCTCGACCGAGGAGACCAGCGTCGGGTTGTAGTAGTTGAGGCCGAGCAGGTCGAGCGGCCGGGAGATCTCGGCGAGGTCGCCGGGCTGCACCAGGGCGTCCCAGTCGACGAGGTGGGCGGTGTCGGCGAGCAGGTCCTCGTCGTAGCGGCCCTTGAACATCGGGCTCGTCCAGATCCGGTTGCCGACCGCCTCGATCCGGCGGGCCGCCTCCAGGTCGCCCGGGTGCGGGCTGTGCGGCCGCACCGCGTGCAGGTTGAGCGAGACGGCCAGCCGGGCGGAGGCGGGCAGCGCGGCGCGCAGGGCGCCGACGGCCAGGCCGTGGCCCAGGTTGAGGTGGTGGGCGGCGCGCAGCGAGTCGCCCGGGTCGGTGCGGCCGGGGGCGTGCACGCCGGAGGCGTAGCCGAGGAAGGCGCTGCACCAGGGCTCGTTGAGGGTGGTCCAGATGCCGATCCGGTCGCCGAGGGCCTCGGCGGCGAGGCCGGCGTACTCGGCGAAGCGGTACGCGGTCTCCCGGTTCGGCCAGCCGCCGGCGTCCTCCAGCTCCTGCGGGAGGTCCCAGTGGTAGAGGGTGGCGACCGGGGTGATGCCGTGGGCGAGCAGCTCGTCGGCCAGGGCCCGGTAGAAGTCGAGCCCGCGTTCGACGGCGGGACCGCGGCCGGTGGGCTGGACGCGGGGCCAGGAGAGCGAGAACCGGTAGGCGGTGAGTCCGAGGTCGGCCATCATCCGGACGTCCTCGCGGAAGCGGTGGTAGTGGTCGACCGCGGTGTCGCCGGTGTCGCCGTTGGCGACCTTGCCCGGGGTGTGGCTGAAGGTGTCCCAGATCGAGGGGGTGCGGCCGTCCTCGGCTGCGGCGCCCTCGATCTGGTAGGCGGCGGTGGCCGCACCCCAGGCGAAGCCCGGCGGGAAGGCGCCGGCTCGGTCCTCGGCCGCGAGGTCGGCCGGGGTGTGCGGATCGGTGACGGTCATACGGGAGCGCTCCCATAGTCAGGTGTGGGACGGGATGGACGGCGGGTCAGCTCTTCACCGCGCCGGCCGTGATGCCGCCGACGATGTGCTTGCCCAGGACGGCGAAGATCAGCAGCAGGGGCAGGGTCCCCACCAGTGCGCCGGTCATGATCACCGCCTGGTTGATGTCGTGGCCGCTGCCGCCGCCGATGGAGGACAGCGCGACCTGGACGGTCGGGTTCTGCTGGGTGAGCACCACGAACGGCCAGAAGAAGTCGTTCCAGGACTGCACGAACACCAGCATGCCCAGCACGGCCATCGCGGGACGCGCGATCGGCAGTACGACGTGCCAGATGATCCGCAGACTGTGCGCGCCGTCCACCCGGGCGGCCTCGATCAGCTCCAGCGGGAGCGCCTCCAGCAGGAACTGCCGCATGAAGAAGACGCCGAACGCGGCCACCAGCGAGGGCAGGATCACGGCCTTGAGCTGGTTGCCCCAGTTCAGGTCGGTGATGATCCGGTACAGCGGGATCACGCTGAGCTGCGGCGGGATGGTCATGGTGGCGACGACCAGGGTCAGCAGCGCGTTGCGGCCGCGGAACTGCAGCTTGGCGAAGGCGAAGCCGGCGAGGGTGGAGAACAGCACCGTGGAGAGCGAGACGCAGCCCGCGACGACGGTGGAGTTCAGCAGTGCCTTGCCCATGTCCGCCTGGTTCCAGGCGGTGGTGATGTTGGTCCAGAGCTCGCCGCTGGGCAGCATCGGCGGCGGCGACTGGGCCACCCGCTCGCCGGTGTTGCTGGCGGCGACGAACGTCCAGTACAGCGGGAAGAGCGAGACCACGGCGGCGATCGCGAGGACCGCGTACGTTAGCGGGCCGGCCTTGTCCTGGTCGCCGGCGCCGGGGCGCAGCCGCCGGCGCAGCGGGGCGGTGGAGATGACGGCCATGGTTCAGCCTCCCAGCTTGGTGCGGTTGCGGCGGGCGATCAGGGTCTGGACCGCACCGATCAGCAGCAGGATCAGCAGCATCGTCCAGGCCACCGCCGAGGCCCGGCCCAGCTGACGGCTGGGCCAGCCCAGCTCGTACATGTAGAGGCCGAGGGTCTGGTACTGGTGGGCGGAGCCGCCGCTGACGCCGACACCGCCGCCGAAGAGCAGCGGCTCACCGAAGAGCTGGGTGGCGCCGATCGTCGACACGATGATCGTGAACAGGATGGTGGGGCGGATCGAGGGGATGGTCACCTTGGTGAACTGCTGCCAGCGCGAGGCGCCGTCCAGGCTCGCGGCCTCGTAGAGGTCCTTCGGCACGGCCTGCATGGCGGCCAGGTAGATCAGCGCGTTGTAGCCCGTCCACCGCCAGGTGACGATGGTGGAGATGGCGATCTGGGACGGCCAGCTCTCCGAGTACCAGTCGGTGCGGTCGACGCCCACCATGGACAGCAGCCAGTTGATCATCCCGTAGTCCGGGTTGAACAGCTGGACGAAGACCAGGGTCGCCGCGGCGATCGAGGTCGCGTACGGGGCGAGGACCGCCACCCGCAGGAAGCCGCGGCCGCGCATCCGGTAGTTCAGCAGGTGCGCCAGGCCCAGGGCCATCAGCAGCTGCGGGACGGTGGAGAGCACCCCGATGGTGAAGGTGTTCCGCAGGGCCGTCCAGAACTGGTCGGTCTCCCAGAGCCGGGTGTAGTTGTCGATGCCGCGCCAGTCCATGACGTCCTGGTTGAGCAGGTCGACGCGGTGCAGCGAGAGCCAGCCCGTCCAGATCAGCGGGAACAGGCCGAACGCGGCGAAGCAGAGGAAGAACGGCGCGATGTACGCGTACGGCGACGCCTTGAGGTCGAGGCGGTAGAGGCGCGAGCGCCAGGCGGAGCGCTGCGGGGCGGCCGGGGTGCGGGGGCCGCCGGGTGCGGTGGTCGGCGCCGAGCCGTCCTCGGCCGCGGCTCGGATGGAGGTGGCCACTGGGTAGGTCCTTCCCGGGAGTGGCTGTCGGCGGTGGTGCGGGCGCCCGGCCGGGCGCGGGGCCCGGCCGGGCGGGCGGACCGGCGGGTCGCCGGTCCGGGGTGGGTCAGCCGTTCACCTTGTCGTCGACCAGCTTCACGACGTTCGCCCAGGCCTTGGCCGGGTCGGTGCCGTGCTCCTCGATGTCGAGGATGCCGTTGTCGGTGATGATCGTCTTGACGGTGCCGTCCTGCTCGCCGATCGGGGCGGGCTGGATGCTCTTCGCGGTGGAGGCGAAGATCTGGCCGGTCGGGGTGTCGCCGAAGTAGTCGAGCTTGGCGCTCTGGACGGCGGGCAGCTCCAGGCCGGCCGTGGTCGAGGGCAGGTTGCCGACCTTGGTGAAGACCTTGGCCTGCTGCTCCGGCGCGGTCAGCCAGGCGGCGAGCGCCGCGGCCTCCTTCTGGTGCTTGCCGGCCTTCGGGACGGTCAGGAAGGCGCCGCCCCAGTTGGAGGCGACCGGCGGGGCGGCGATGTCCCACTTGCCCTTGCCGGAGTCGCCGGAGTACTTGCTGATGATGCCGGTCATCCAGGACGGGCAGACCACGGTGGCGAACTTGGCGTTGGCGAACGCGGAGTTCCAGTTGTCCTGGAACTGGCGCAGACCGGCGCTGATCTTCGCCTGCGAGGCGCTGACGGCCACGTTCCAGGCCTTCTTGACGCCGGCGCTGTCCTTGTAGACGAGCTTGCCGGAGTCGTCCGAGTACTGCTGGGTCTCGGCCGAGAGCGCGGCGTTGAACAGGCCGCTCGCCGAGTCGGTGAAGAAGGTGCCGGCCGGGGCCTTGGCCTGGTACTGCTTGCCGGCGTCGACGAACTTCGACCAGTCGCCCGCCCACAGCTTGGCGACCTCGGTGCGGTCGGTCGGCAGGCCGGCCTGCTGGAAGAGGTCCTTGCGGTAGCAGACGGCCATCGGGCCGATGTCGGTGCCGAGGCCGATCAGCGAGCCCTTGGCGGTGGTGGCCTGCTTCGACTTCCACGGCAGCCATGCGCCCGCGTTGACGCCGTCGGTCTTGGAGAGGTCGGTGAACTTGTCGCCGAGGGTGCCGGTGGCCTGCGCGATGTAGCCGACCTCGACGGCCTGGATGTCGGAGAGGCCGCTGCCCGAGGCGAGGTGCGTGGTCAGGGCGTCCCAGTACTTCTGGCCGTCCTGGGTGGTGTCCGCCTTGATGGTGACGTTCGGGTGGGCGGCCATGTACTCGTCGTAGAGGCCGGCCTCCTTGTAACCGAAGGTGCCGAAGTCGCCGACGGTCAGGGTGATCTTCTCGCCCGCGGCCGACGATGCACCGTCCGACCCGCCCTTGTCACCGCTGCTGCTGCACGCGGTGAGCAGCAGGGCGGAGGAGGCGATGACGGCGGTGGCCAGGACGGCCGCTCTGCGGGGGCGGGAAGTGCTGCGCATGGCGTTCTCCTTGTTCCGGGTGGGGCATCGGGTGGTGCTGCGCGGTGGGTGGTGCGGTGCGGCTTCGGAAGGTCGTGCGGTGCTGCTGCCGGGGTGTTGCCCGGGTGTTTCGGGCGTTGCCGGGGCGTGCGGGCCGGTCGCGGCCGTGCCGACCGCGGGAGACCGGTGCCGGTGGTCCGCCGGACGTGCCCGTCGGACCGCGGTGGGGGCGCTGTTGCCGGGGGCGATTCGCCACTAGAGTGTGGGAGCGCTCCCACAGCGCATGCCGGAAGGTTCCTTCGTCGCGGGGTCGGGTGTCAAGGGCTGACGTCGTATCCGTTGCCGGAGCGTGTCCTGGGAGTCGCGAAACGGTGTCCTGGCGACACCGGTCCCCGGCCCGCGCGGACCTCCGCGTACGGTCGGGCACGGGGCCCCGCCGGCCGGTCGGACCGGGCGACGGGCCCGGTCGGGGGGAGCGCGGTCGTTCCGCGGGTTCCCCGGCGGCCGAAACCGGCCACAATGAGCAGCAATCGGCCCGCAAGGCGCCATGAGGACTTCCAAGAGGTGAGCGATGAGCCAGACCGCACAGCCCCCCGCAGGGCCCGTGGGCGGCGCCGGGGCGGGCGGCAGGAGCTCCGCGCGCCCCACGCTGGAGGAGGTGGCCGCGTTGGCCGGGGTCGGGCGCGGCACGGTGTCCCGGGTGATCAACGGCTCGCCCCGGGTGAGCGACAAGGCCCGCGAGGCCGTCCAGGCCGCCATCGCCGAACTCGGCTACGTGCCCAACCGGGCCGCCCGCACCCTGGTCACCTCGCGCACCGACTCGGTCGCCCTGGTGGTGCCCGAGGCGGAGACCCGGCTCTTCTCCGAGCCCTACTTCTCCGACATCATCAGCGGCGTCTCGGCGGAGCTCGCCGAGACCGACATGCAGCTGCTGCTGATCCTGGTCCGCAACCAGCGTGAACGGGAACGACTTTCGGCCTATCTGACCGCACAGCGGGTGGACGGCGTACTCCTCGTCTCCGTGCATCAGGACGACCCGCTGCCGAGCCTCCTGGAGAGCCTGGAGATCCCCTCCGTGCTGGCCGGCCGCCGTGGCGACCTGGAACCGCTGAGCTACGTGCACGCCGACAACGCGGGCGGCGCCCGGATGGCCGTCCGGCACCTGCTGCGCCGCGGCTGCCGCGAGGTGGCGACCATCACCGGCCCGCTGGACATGGAGGTCGCCCAGGCCCGACTCGGCGGCTACCGCCGGGCCCTGGAGCAGGCCGGCCGGCCCTACGACGAGGAACTCGTCGGGCTCGCCGACTTCACCGAGGAGGGCGGCCGGCTGGCGATGCGTGAACTGCTGGAGCGTCGGCCGGACCTGGACGGCGTCTTCTGCGCCTCCGACCTGATGGCCGCGGGCGCGATGCAGGTGCTGCGCGCGGCGGGCCGCCGGGTGCCCGACCAGGTCGCGGTGATCGGCTTCGACGACTCGATCGTGGCCCGGCACACCGACCCGCCGATGACCAGCGTCCGGCAGCCGATCGAGGAGATGGGGCGGACGATGGCCCGCCTGCTGCTCGACGAGATCGCCGAACGGGGCCGCGCACGGCGGCAGGTGGTGCTCGCCACCGAGCTGGTGGTGCGGGACTCCGCCTGAGCCCGGCACCGGCCGCGGCGCCGCCCCGGCCCGGAACGGCGCCGGCCGCCCGGTCCGCCGTCCGGGCCGGTCGGGGGCTCGGGGCGGTGGCCGGACGGCCGCCGGGTGCCCGGCCGCCGCGGCCGGGCTGCCGGGGGCTCAGCCGTTGGGGCGGAGCGTCCAGGTGATGGTCATCACGCCGGTCACGGCGCCGTCGGCGCGGGTGATCTCCACGGTGACCGGGAACTCGGGCCGCTCGCCCTTGTCCAGCTCCGCGACGACCTCCTCGGCCGTGCGGCCGAGGGTGGCGGTGGCGGTCACTTCGCCCATGGCGAGCTTCTTGTAGGCGATCTCGGCCTTCACCGCGAGCGGCACGGCCCGCGACAGCTGGTCGGAGAACGCTGCCAGCACGATGCAGCCGCTCGCCGACTCGGCCAGCGTGAACATGGCGCCCGCGTGCGGGCCGGCCACGTGGTTGTGGAACTCCGGCTGGTCCGGCAGCCGGAGCACGGCCCGCTCGGGGCTCGTCTCCAGGTACTCCAGCTTGAGCGTGCGGGCCATGGGGACGGTGGAGTCGAGCAGCTGCCCGATCGAGGGTGTGGTCATGGCCGTCATGTTACTTGCCGGTAGTTTCGCTGGGGAGGGGTGTCCGACCCGCCCGCCGAAGGCCGGCCCGCTCCGCACCGCGCTGCCCCGCCCTGCCCTGCCCCGCACGCGGAAACGCCGGAGGGCCCGATCTCGTGAAGAGATCGGGCCCTCCGGCTCTGGGGTGAGTGACGGGACTCGAACCCGCGGCCACCTGGACCACAACCAGGTGCTCTACCAACTGAGCTACACCCACCATCATTCGGGGCGTTCCCGCTCCGACAGGAAGAACTCTACAGGATCCGAGAGGGTGCTCGCGCCGGGGTTTCGAACCGGGCCCCGCGCTGATGCTCTGGTGGGAGCCGGTGCGCGGCGGGCCGCCGGCCGGACCCGCCCCGGGCGCGGCGGCACGGCACCCGACGGGCCGCGCGGCCCGCCGGATGCCGTGCCGTGCGGGCGGTCAGCCGACGGGCCGCTGGTACTTCGCCGCGATCTCCCGCGCCGCGTCCCCGTCCGGGCCCGGCTGCGGGACGAACACCGCCTCGCGGTAGTACTGGAGTTCGGCGATGCTCTCGCGGATGTCGGCGAGCGCGCGGTGGCTGCCGCCCTTCTGCGGGCTGTTGTAGTACGCCCGCGGGTACCAGCGGCGGGCCAGCTCCTTGATCGAGGACACGTCCACGATCCGGTAGTGCAGGTGGCCCTCCAGCGCCGGCATGTCCCGCGAGAGGAAGCCGCGGTCGGTCGCCACCGAGTTGCCGCACAGCGGCGTCTTGCCGGCCTCCGGGGCGTGCTCCCGGATGTAACCCAGCACCAGCTCCTCGGCCTCCGCCAGGGTCACGCCGTCCGCCAGCTCGTCGAGCAGCCCGGACGCCGTGTGCATGGCGCGCACGACGTCCGGCATGTTCTCCAGCGCCTCCGCGGGCGGACGGATCACCACGTCCACGCCCTCGCCGAGGACGTTCAGCTCGGAGTCGGTCACCAGCACCGCGACCTCGATCAGGGCGTCCCTGCCGAGGTCGAGGCCGGTCATCTCACAGTCGATCCACACCAGACGGTCATTCACGCCACTCACCCTACGGCGCGATCGCGTGAGCCGGACAGCGTCCGGGCCGCCCGGTCGCGCCGCGCCGCACCCGCAGGGCCCTCGCCGTCCCCGGACGGGTCGGCGGGCCGCCGCTCGCCCGGCGCCGGATGCCCGGCCCCGCCGGCGGCCGCGTGGTCGGCCCGGTGGCCCTGGCCCTGGCCACGTGCGCTCGGCTGCTCGTAGCCGCTCTCCTCGGCGACCGCGTGCTCCACCGGACGGTCCGCGGAACGGTCCCCGGTGCGGTCGCCGGCCCGGCCCCCCGGCCGGTCGGCGACCCGCGCGCCGGGCTGCTCGCCGACCCGCTCCGGTGCCGGCCGAGGCCGGCGCCCGGTCGCCGGACCGGGCTGGGCGGGCACCACGGGAGGCCGGCGCCGTGCGGCACCCGCCGGCCCGGCAGCACCGCCCGGCACCGCGCCGGTCACCGCGGAAGGGCCGCCCGGCAGCGCCTGGCCCGGAACGCCCGGCAGCTGGCCCGTCTGCGGATGACCGCCGTGCGGGCCGTGGCCCACCGCCGCGCCCGGGTGCGGCGCGCCGCCGCCGACGAGCCGGTCGACCGGGCCGCCCTGCACGGGCACGCCGGCCGGGGCCTGCGCCGGAGCGGGCCGCCGGGCGCGATAGCTCGTCCGGTACGCGGCGGGGGAGACGCCCAGCTGGCGGCGGAAGTGCCCGCGCAGCGCCACCGGCGAGCGGAAGCCGCAGCGCCGGGCGACGTCGTCCACCGAGAGGTCCGAGGTCTCCAGCAGCCGCTGCGCCTGCAGCACCCGCTGGGTGATCAGCCACTGCAGCGGGGCGCTGCCGGTGAGCGTGCGGAACCGCCGGTCGAAGGTGCGCCGGCTCATGTAGGCGCGGGCCGCCAGCACCTCGACGTCGAACTGCTGGTTGAGGTTCTCCAGCGCCCAGGTGACCACCTCGGCCAGCGGGTCGTTGCCGATCTCCTCGGGTAAAGACTGGTCGATGTACTGGGCCTGTCCGCCGCCGCTGCGCCGGTTCGGCACCACCAGGCGGCGGGCCAGCGCGTTGGCCGCCTCGGGGCCGTGGTCGGTGCGCACCACGTGCAGGCAGAGGTCGATGCCGGCCGCCGTGCCGGCCGAGGTGAGCACGTCGCCGTCGTCCACGAACAGCTCGCGCGGGTCGACGTGGACCCGCGGGTAGCGCTTGGCCAGCGTCGGCGCGTACATCCAGTGGGTGGTCGCCGGGCGGCCGTCCAGCAGGCCGGCCGCGGCCAGCACGAAGGCGCCCGTGCAGAGGCCGATGATGCGGGCCCCCTCGTGGTGGGCCTTGCGCAGGGCGGCGATCGCCTCGACCGGCGGCGGCTGGGAGATCGAGCGCCAGGCCGGGACGACGATGGTGCCGGCCCGCGACAGCGCCTCCAGGCCGTAGGGGGCGGTCAGGGTCAGCCCGCCGGTGGTGGCCAGCGGGCCCTCCTCGCCGGCGCAGACCAGCAGTCGGTAGCGGGGCACCCCGGCGTCCTGCCGGTCCACGCCGAACACCGAGAGCGGGATCGAGCTCTCGAAGATCGGCGCGCCGCCGAAGATCAGGACGGCCACCGTCTCCCGGCGCCTGCGGCCGGACAGCTTGCGGGCCGGGGCGGGGTGGTGCAGCGCGGACAGCACGGCCGGGCCGGCGTGCCCGCCCGCGCCGCCGTCGGCCGGTCCGCCGGCGAAGTGCGTCTGACCGGAGCCGAACTGACCATGCGACGGATGACCGGCGCCCTGCGGCTGGTGCGGTGCGGAGGCGGGGGGCGAACCGGCCGGGGGGGAGAGGGGACCGGACGTCAGGACGGTGCTGCCGGACGGGGGGCCGCCGTGCGGGCCGACCTGGCCGGGCAGCGGCGAACCGGTGAGCGGGGAGGGTGCGCGCCCCGGGGCGGCGGCGCGGACTGCCGACCCGTCAGCTCTGGCGGACCGGCCCGGGAGGCCGGTCGGCGGCTGACCGCCGTCAGGACCCGCGTCGCTCCTGCTCACCCTGCTCAAGGCGTTCCAGCCCCCTCGGTGGTGTGGTGTGGTGGTGCGGCACTGCCCGCCAAGATCGAATCTAGTGGGTGGACCGTTGCTGTTGTGACAAGTTCACCATCCGACGCTATGTCGACATGGCAATTTGGCGTGATGCATTCGATCACGAAGCGTGGCACCCGTCGACCCCTCTGGGAAGGGGGCGGGCGCAACGCTGGCTGGTTGTCGCACGACCGATCCCGGGCACCCGGGGACCCGCCGGCCCCACCGGCGGCCCTGGGCTGCGGCTTTGGCCAACACCCGGGCGCTGCATCGAAATTGGCCGAAAACAGGCGGTACGAAACGGGGCGCACAGGACGCGCCCGTGCGCCGGTGCGAGCCCTTCTGCGCAGGGCTGGACAGCCCCCGCCGGGGGACACGGCCGGCGGTTAAGGTCGCCCCATGGACACGCGCAGCCGGCTCGAACTGGCCAACGACAACGCCGCCGGCTTCTGGCTGGCCCAGGCCCGGGTGCACGGCTGGGAGTCCGTCCGCACCCCGTGGTTCACCGCGGTCCGCTGCGACGGCGAGGCCGAGGTCCACCGGTTCGTCGTCACCCGCCCCCACGACGAACCCGCGGTGCTGCGGCAGGAGTTGCTCGGCGTGCTCCGGCGGTGGCGGACGGCACGGCTCTGCCTGGAGGACCCGTACGGGAGCCTCGACCTGCGCCCGCACGGCTGCGAGGCCTCGCTGGGCCAGGCGGTGATGGTGCGTGAGCCCGGCGGCGCACCGGCGGCGGACGGGGCGGTCGCCCCCGCGGCCCCGAGGGGGCGGCGCGGGGAGCCGGCGGGCCTGCTGACGGTCGGCGAGGCGCTGTCGCCGGAACAGCTCGGCGAGGTGGAGCGCGTGGTCGTCGACGGCTTCCCGATGCCCGCCCGGCTGCCGTTCGTCCGAGGCACGATGCTGCCGCCCGGGCTGCTGGACGCTCCCGGCCCCCGCGCCTGGGCGGCCCGGGTGAACGGCCGCCCCGCCGGGGCCTGCGTCAGCCACGACGACGGCACGGCCGTCGGCCTCTACTCCGTGGCGACCCTTCCCGAGCACCGCTCGCGCGGCATCGGCCGGGCCCTGGTGGCCGCCGTGCTGGCCGCCCACCCCGACCGGCCGGCCACCCTGACCTCGACCCTGCTGGGCGAGCCGCTGTACCGCCGGCTCGGCTTCACCGAGCACGGCGTCGCGCGCTGGTGGCGCTACCCGGCGACGCCGTCGTCGATGACCGTGTAGCCGGCCGCCGCCGCGACCGGTCCGACGGCCGCCTGCGGCACGGTGAAGCGGGTCAGCACCGGCGCCGGGACGTCGCCGCCCGCACCCCCCGGGCCGCCGGTGACGCCCGCGTGCGCCACGGCGGGCAGCGGGCCGGCCGGCGCCTGCAGGGCGGCCGCGGCGGCGGGGCTCAGCCGGACGGCGGCCGACTGCGCCGGCGCCCGCCCGGCGCCCAGCGGGGTGGTGCCGCCGACGGAGGGGAGCTGGACGACGGACGGGAGCTGCACGACGGGGGTGACCGGCACGACCGGGTCCGTGGCGGCCCGCCGGGCGGCGGCCTGCTGCGCCACGGCACGCCGGACGGCCCCGCGGCGGACGGTGTCGGCGGTGGGCGCGCTGCGGGCGCCGAGGACGAGGCCGACGGCCTCCGGCAGCCCGGCGGCGCTCAGCGTCGGACGGTAGCCCTGCTCGGCCCACGGGCGGCCCAGGTGCAGCCAGACGCTGCGCAGCCCCGCGACCTCGGCACCCGCGACGTCCGCCGGGCCGTGGTCGCCGATCATCCAGGTGTTGGCCTCCCAGCCGGGGGAGGGGGCGACCCCGCAGCGGCGGGCGGCGATCTCGAAGATCAGCGGGTCCGGCTTCACGCACCGCGCCTCCTCCGAGACGACCCAGCCGTCGACGAGGCGGTCGAGCCCGGTGCGGCGCATCTTCTCCACCTGGGGCTTGGTGCCGCCGTTGCTGACGATGCCGAGGGTCCAACCGGAGGCCCGGGCGGCGTGCAGCGCGTCGAGGTGGGAGGCGGGGCAGTGGATGTGCGCGTTGATGCCGCGGCGGTAGTGGGCGAGCAGCAGGTCCATCGAGTGGTCTAGGCCGTAGCGGCGCTTCGCGGCGCCCAGTACGGTGCTGCGCGGCACGTACCCGCTGCCGTCGATGGTGGTGAACCAGTCGATGTCGGCGGCGGGCAGGCGGTGTTCGGCCAGGAAGTCCACGGCCCACGCCCGGTAGGCGGCGTCCCTGGGCAGCAGGGTGTTGTCGAGGTCGAACAGGAGCAGCGGCATGTCGAGCATGCTGCCAGTGCGGGCACGTATGCACCTGGCAATTGCCAATCGTCGACCTGTCCACGGGGCGGATTGGCCGAATCCGGACGGTGACGGACCGGTGGCCGAACGCGATGTTTCGCCGGGGCTGTGACGGGTGGGGCGAGCGGGACGTGAATGCACTGGTGGGAGTGGTGTGAAGAGCTCCGCCGCGGCATCGCGTGACCGTCCCGGTGCCTCGTGCGACCGCCCCGGTGCCTCTCGATGACGGTCGGATCACGTTGTGTGTTCGGCCTGTTGCGTTATCGGGGGTTGTCGGTCAAGCTCCTGGGAACCTCCGTGACAGGTGGCCTCCGGCCGGCGTGCGCGGGGGGCGCACAAAGCGCGGCGCACGCGGTCCGTTTGCGGGAACCCCTGGCCCACCGGGGTCCGACTGCTGGGCCGCGTTCCGCGCTCGTCGTACTCTGAGAGGAACAGGTCGCATCCAGTGGTGCTCGGCGGACATCGGCTCGGTGCCGAGGGTGGGCCTGCTGCCCCGGCGGCGCTGTTGCGTTCCGTCGGCCCGTCCTCCCCGAACAGCTGTGAGCGATGGCTGGTTTTGAGCCTCCCGTACCCGCCGGTGCGGATGCCGGCGGCGGTGCGCTGCCGGTCCACGGCGGTCCCCTCGGCGGTCGCTCCCAGGCCCGCAGGGCCGCACTCGCCGCAGCCCGTGCCGCGGCCCTCCGTGCGTGGCCGCTGTCCGCGCGGCGCCGGGCGGGGGCACACGGCCCCGCAGCGGGCCCGGGCGGCCGGGTGTCCGGCCGCGGCGGGCACGGCGGTGCACGGGGCGCCGGAGCGCCCGGAGGCGGCCCGATGAGCGACGGCCCCGGTCCGATGACGGGCCGCACCGAGGGCGACGGCGAGCACCTGGTGGAGGATCAGCCGGCCCGCGCCTGCGACCCGGTGTTCCAGCACGGCGTGGTGGTCGGCTTCGACGGCTCGCTGTCCAGCGAGCGTGCGCTGGCCTACGCGGTCGGCATGGCGCGCAGGTCGCAGTGCGGCCTGGTGATCGTGCACGTGGCGAACCGGCTGCCGGCCACGGTCTGGGCGGGCTGCGAGCCGCCGGTCTTCGTCGACCTGCCGGACCACCGCACGGAGATCCTCGGCCTCGAGCTGGCCTGCGCGGACTTCCTCGCCGGCGTGCCGTGGATCCTGGTCGAGCGCGGCGGCGACATCTGCCACGAGATCGAAGAGGTCGGCCGCGAGTACGCCGCCGACGCGATCGTCGTCGGCAGCACCCGCGGCCTGCTCGGCAAGGTCTTCGGTTCGGTGTCCGGGCGGCTGGCGCGGCGCGCCAACCGCCCGGTGATCGTCATCCCCTGACGGACCGCCGGGGAGGTCGACCCGGTCCGGTCAGGAGGTCACCCCGAGCTCCCGCGCGATCAGCATCCGCTGGACCTCCGAGGTCCCCTCGCCGATCTCCAGGATCTTGCAGTCGCGCCAGAACCGGGCGACCGGGAACTCGTTCATGAAGCCGTACCCGCCGTGGATCTGGGTGGCCTCGCGGGCGTTGTCCACGGCGGCCTCCGACGCGTACAGCTTCGCGATCGCGGCCTCCTTCTTGAACGGCTCGGAGTGCAGCAGCCGGGAGGCGGCGTCGCGCCAGGCCAGCCGGGCGGTGTGGGCGCGCATCTCCATGTCGGCCAGCTTGAACTGGATGACCTGGTTGGCGCCGATCGGCCGCCCGAAGGCGCGCCGCTGGCCGGCGTAGGCGACGGACTGGTCGACGCACCCCTGGGCCAGACCGGTGGCGAGCGCCGCGATCGCGATGCGCCCCTCGTCGAGGATGCGCAGGAACTGGGCGTAGCCGCGGCCGCGCTCGCCCAGCAGGTTCGCCGCCGGGACGCGGCAGTCGGTGAAGGAGAGCTCGCGGGTGTCGGAGGCGTTCCAGCCGACCTTGGAGTACTTCTTGGAGACCTGGAACCCGGGCGTCCCGGCCGGCACGATGATGGACGAGATCTCCCGCGTGGGCGAGAGCGCCGCCCCGTCCGCGCGGGTGGACGGCTCGGTCAGCGCGGTCACCGTGACCAGGCCGGTGATGTCCGTGCCGGAGTTGGTGATGAAGCACTTGGTGCCGTTGATCACCCACTCGTCGGTCGCCTCGTCGTAGCGGGCCGTGGTGCGGGTGGCGCCGGCGTCCGAGCCGCCCTCCGGCTCGGTGAGGCCGAAGGCGCCGAGCATCTCGCCCGAGGTCAGCTTCGGCAGCCAGGTGCGCTTCTGCTCCTCGGTGCCGAAGCGGTACACCGGCATGGCGCCGAGCGAGACGGCCGCCTCCAGGGTGATGGCGACCGAGGAGTCGACCCGGGCGAGCTCCTCCAGGGCGATGCCCAGGGCGAAGTAGTCGCCGCCCATGCCGCCGTACTCCTCGGGGAACGGCAGGCCGAACAGGCCCATCTCGCCCATCTCGCGGACGATCTCGTACGGGAACTCGTTCTGCTCGTAGTACTCGCCGATCTTCGGCGCGACCCGGTCGTTCGCGAACTCCGCGACGGTCCGTCGCAGCTCTTCGTACTCGGTGCTCAGCCGGTGGTCGAGCATGGGGATCCTCCTGGATCGCGGCCGGTCGGGCCGGGGTGACGATGTGTTGACGGGGTGTGTCAGGCGGACGGGCCGAGCAGCGCCCGGACGGTCCGCGACTGGCTGGGGCGTCCGAGCTGCCCGGCCATCCAGCCGCTGGTGGCGGCGAGGGCGGCCAGGTCGACGCCGGTGTCGATGCCGAGGCCGTGGAGCATCCACACCAGGTCCTCGGTGGCCAGGTTCCCGGTGGCGCTCTTCGCGTAGGGGCAGCCGCCGAGGCCGCCGGCCGAGGCGTCCACCACGGTCACCCCGCAGCGCAGCGCGGCCAGCGTGTTGGCCAGCGCCTGGCCGTAGGTGTCGTGGAAGTGCACGGCGAGCCGGTCCATCGGCACCCCGGCCTCGGCGAAGCCGGTCAGCAGCGCGGTGACCTGGCCGGGGGTGGCGGTGCCGATGGTGTCGCCGAGGCTCAGCTCGGCGCAGCCCATCTCCAGCAGGCGCAGCCCGTGGCCGATCACCTGCGCGGCCGGGACGGGGCCCTCCCACGGGTCGCCGAAGCACATCGAGAGGTAGCCGCGGACGGGCACCCCGGCCGCCGTGGCGCGGGCCACCACCGGGCGGAACATCGCCATGGCCTCGTCGGCGGAGCGGTTGAGGTTCCGCCGGGCGAAGGTCTCGGTGGCGCTGGCGAAGACCGCGACCTCCGCCGCGCCGTGGGCGAGCGCCCGGTCCAGGCCGCGCTCGTTCGGCACCAGCACCGGCAACCGCAGGCCCGGGTACCGCCCGGCCAGGCCCGACAGCCGGGGCATCAGCTCCTCGGCGTCCGCCAGCTGCGGCACCCACTTGGGGTGCACGAAGCTGGTCGCTTCGACGGTGCGCAGGCCGGCGGCGGCCAGCCGGGCGATGAACTCGGCCTTCACCTCGACCGGGACGAGCCCGCTCTCGTTCTGCAGGCCGTCCCGCGCGCCGACCTCGTGGATCCGCACCCGGGCCGGCAGCGACGGGTCGCGCACCGGGTCCGGCAGGCCCAGCTCCAGCACGCCCGGCTCGGCCGCCGTCCCGTCCTGCTCCGCGGTCACGGGGCCACCTCGGCCTTCTCGGCGTCGCCCTCGGCGGGTACGACGACGGCCAGCAGTTCGTCCATGGCGACGGTCGCGCCGGCACTCGCCCGCAGCTCGCTGACGGTGCCGTCGTGCGGCGCCGCGATCACGTGTTCCATCTTCATGGCCTCCAGGACCAGCAGGGTCTGACCACGGGTCACCCGCTCGCCGGCCGCGGCCTTGACCACGGTGACGGTGCCCGGCATCGGCGCGGTCAGCGCGCCGTGGTGGGCCCCGCCCGCGGCGGCGCGGTCCGCCACCGGGTCGTACGCGTGCACCGCCCAGGCGTCGCCGTCCACGGCGAGCCAGTCGACGCGGCCTGCGGGCCCGTTGTCGGTGGTGTGTGCGAACGTCGTCTGCAGGCCGTCGAGGGAGACCTGCAGGCGGCCGCCGGAGCGGTGGGCCGTGGCCCGCCGCACCGGTCCGTCGCCGACCTGCACCTGCAGGCCGGCGGAGGCGGGGGTGCCGGCGGTCTCGGCCACCGAGCCGGGTGCGGTCGGCCGCACCCGGACGGTGACCGGCTCCTGCCCGGCGAGCCGCAGGCGGTGGGCCGTCCAGGCCGCCCCGCCACCCAGCCGCCAGCCGGAGGGGCGGGAGAACGGGTCGGTCCAGCCGTCGGGGGCGACGGCCGGGGCGAGGTCCAGCTGCCGGGCGATCGCCGCGGCGATCGGCAGCAGGTCCGCGCTCTCCGCGTCCTGCGGGGTCGTGTCGGCACCGGTGCGGGTGTGGGGGGAGCTCAGCAGGACGGGGGTCTGCTGAGCGGTCCGCTCCACCAGCCCGGTGTCGAGGCGGCCCGCCACCACCTCGGGGTGGGCCAGCAGCCGCCGCAGGAAACCGGTGTTGGTGGTGACGCCCAGGATCCGGGTGTCGGCCAGCGCGGCCCGCAGCCGGCGCAGCGCCGTCGCCCGGTCCGGCCCGTACGCGATCACCTTGGCGAGCATCGGGTCGTAGAGGCTGCCGACCTCGGTGCCCGCGGCCACGCCGGAGTCCACCCGGACGCCCTCGCCGGCCGGCTCGTCCAGCCGCAGGATGCGGCCGCCGGTCGGCAGGAAGTCGCGGTCCGGGTCCTCGGCGCAGATCCGCGCCTCGATCGCGTGGCCCACGAAGGAGACGTCCTCCTGGGCGAAGGGCAGCGCCTCGCCGGCGGCCACCCGCAGCTGCCACTCGACGAGGTCGAGCCGCTGCGGCTCGGCGCCGTCGCCGGTGCGCACCGCGATCGCCAGCTCGGTGACGGGGTGCTCCACCTGGAGGCGGGTGTTCATCTCCATGAAGAAGAAGTCCAGGACGCCCTCGGGGGCCTGCGCGCCCGGCTCCAGGCCAGGCACGATGAACTCGACCGTGCCGGCGCCGGTGTAGCCGCAGGCCTCGGCGGCCCGCACGGCCGCCGCACCCATCGCCGCCCGGGTCTCCTCGTTGAGCAGGACGGAGGGGGCCTCCTCGATCAGCTTCTGGTGGCGGCGCTGCAGGCTGCACTCGCGCTCGCCGAGGTGCACGGTGGTGCCGCGGGCGTCCGCGAGCACCTGCACCTCGATGTGGCGCGGCCGGTCCACCCAGCGCTCCAGCAGCAGGGTGTCGTCGCCGAACGCGGTGCGCGCCACCCGCCGCGCCGCGTCGATCTCGGCCGGCAGCTCGGCGGGGTCGCGGACCAGCCGCATGCCCTTGCCGCCGCCGCCCGCGGACGGCTTCAGCAGCACCGGGTAACCGATCTCCTCGGCGGCCGCGACCAGCTCGGCGTCGCTCGGCGAGCCGCCGCTGCTGCCGGGCACCACCGGCACGCCCGCGACGCGGACGGCCTCCTTGGCGTTGATCTTGTCGCCCATCAGCTCCACCGCGGCCGGCGGCGGGCCGATGAAGGCCAGCCCCGCCTCGGCGCACGCCCGGGCGAAGCCGGGGTTCTCGGCGAGGAAGCCGTACCCGGGGTGCACGGCCTGCGCGCCGGTGCGGCGGGCGGCCGCCAGCAGCAGGTCGGTCCGCAGGTAGGTCTCGGCCGCCGAGCTGTCGCTGCGCCCCTCCGGGCCGAGCCGGACGGCGAGGTCGGCCTCGCGGACGTGCGGGGCGTCGGCGTCGGCGTCGCTGTGCACGGCGACGGAGCGGATGCCGAGCCGGCGCAGGGTGCGGATCACCCGGAGGGCGATCTCACCCCGGTTGGCGACCAGAACGGTGTCGAACATGGGAGGTCTTCCTCCGGGTCGAGGGATGGCGCTGCCGGTGCGGCGGTGGCGGGTCGGGCGGCGCGGGTGCGGCGGGTGCGGTGCCGCGGGGGTGCGCGGCGGGGCCGGGGTCGGGCCGGGCGGTGCGACCGCACCGGCCCGGCCGGTCACATGCGGAAGACGCCGTACGGGCGGGGCTCGGCGAGCGGGGCGTTGGCGCAGGCGGTGAGTGCCAGACCGAGGACGGTCCGGGTCTCCATCGGGTCGATCACGCCGTCGTCCCAGAGCCGGGCGGTGGCGTAGTAGGCGCTGCCCTGCCGCTCGTACTGCTCGCGGACGGGGCGCTTGAACTCCTCCTCCGCCTCGGCCGGCCAGTCCTCGCCCTGGGCCTCGAACTGGTCGCGGCGCACGGTGGCGAGGACGGAGGCCGCCTGCTCGCCGCCCATCACGGAGATCTTGGCGCCCGGCCACATCCACAGGAAGCGCGGCGAGTACGCCCGGCCGCACATCGAGTAGTTGCCGGCGCCGTACGAGCCGCCGATGACGACGGTCAGCTTGGGCACCCGGGTGCAGGCCACGGCCGTCACCATCTTGGCGCCGTGCTTGGCGATGCCGCCCGCCTCGTACTGCCGGCCGACCATGAAGCCGGTGATGTTCTGCAGGAAGAGCAGCGGGATGCCGCGCTGGTCGCACAGCTCGACGAAGTGCGCGCCCTTGAGCGCGGACTCGGCGAACAGCACGCCGTTGTTGGCGACGATGCCGACCTGGTGGCCGTGGATCCGGGCGAAGCCGGTGACCAGGGTGGGCCCGTACTCGGCCTTGAACTCGGCGAAGCGGCTGCCGTCGACCAGCCGGGCGATCACCTCGCGCACGTCGTACGGGGTGCGCGGGTCGACCGGCACCGCGCCGTACAGGCCGGCCGGGTCCACCGCGGGCGCCTCCACCGGGGCGAGCGGCCACGGCTTCGGGGCGCGCGGACCGAGCCCGGCGACGATGGTGCGGACGATCGACAGCGCGTGCGCGTCGTCCTCGGCCAGGTGGTCGGTGACGCCGGAGGTCTTCGAGTGCAGCTCGCCGCCGCCGAGCTCCTCCGCGGTGACGACCTCGCCGGTGGCCGCCTTCACCAGCGGCGGGCCGCCGAGGAAGATCGTGCCCTGGTTGCGGACGATCACGGCCTGGTCGCTCATGGCCGGCACGTAGGCGCCGCCGGCCGTGCAGGAGCCGAGCACCGCGGCGATCTGCGGGATGCCGGCGGCGGACAGCCGGGCCTGGTTGTAGAAGATCCGGCCGAAGTGGTCCCGGTCGGGGAAGACCTCGTCCTGCATCGGCAGGAAGGCGCCGCCCGAGTCGACGAGGTAGACGCACGGCAGCCGGTTCTCCAGGGCCACCTCCTGCGCGCGCAGGTGCTTCTTCACCGTCATCGGGTAGTAGGTGCCGCCCTTGACGGTGGCGTCGTTGGCGACGACCACGACCTCGCGGCCGGCCACCCGTCCGATGCCGGCGATCACACCGGCGGCCGGGGCGGCGCCGTCGTAGAGGCCGTCGGCGGCGAGCGGGCACAGCTCCAGGAAGGGGGAGCCCGGGTCGAGCAGGGTGTCCACGCGGTCGCGGGGGAGCAGCTTGCCGCGCGCGGTGTGCCGGGCCCGGGCCCTGGCGCCGCCCCCCAGCGCGGCCGTCGCGAGCTTGCTGCGCAGCTCGTCGACCAGCTCCCGGTGGGCGGCCTCGTTGGCGCGGTAGGCCGCCGAGCCGGGGTCGGCGGCGGACTCCAGCCGCGGTGCCGGCGCGGCGGCGGCACCCGGGACGGCGTGCCGCGGATCGGTGCCGGCGGCCGGGCCGGTGAACGGGCCGGCCGCCGGGCCGACGGCGGATCCAATGGATGAGAGGACCATCCCAAGAGCTCCCTTGCCCTCGGAGCCGAGTGGACGTGCGGAGGGATGGTCCGCCGCCCGGAGGTTAATGAGCGTTAACTCCTGCGGCCAGGTTAACCGCCGATAACGCGGCTGTCTACGATGGGCAGCATGCCGAACGTGCCAGCAGCCTCCGCGCTCCCACGCCGCGACCAGATCCGCAAGGAGGCCGCGCGGCTGTTCGCCGCGCGTGGCTTCCTGGGCGTCGGCGTGGACGAGATCGGCAAGGCGGTGGGCATCAGCGGCCCCGGCCTGTACCGGCACTTCGCCGGCAAGGACGCGATGCTCGCCGACCTCCTGATCGGCATCAGCGAACGGCTGCTGGAGGAGGGCCGGCGCCGGGCCGGCGAGGCCGGCGGCGCGGACGGACCCGCCGGGGCGCTGGACGCCCTGATCGGCGGCCACGTGGACTTCGCCCTGGACGACCGCGACCTGATCATCCTGCACGACCGGGAACTGCTCCATCTGAAGGAGGAGGACCGTCGCCGGGTCCGCCGGCTGCAGCGCGGCTACGTCGAACTCTGGGTCGGCGTCGTCCGCGAGGCCTTCCCGCCGCTCGCCGCCCCCGACGCCGAACCGCTGGCCAGGGCCGCCGTCCACGCCGTCTTCGGCCTGCTCAACTCCACCCCGCACAGCGCCGCCCCCCACCCGGGCCAGCCGGACCGCTCCGGGCTGCCCCGCGACGCGATGGCCGCCCTCCTGCACAGCCTCGCCCAGGGCGCCTTCGCCGCAGCCGCGGCCGGCGCCGCCGCCCGGGTCTCCCGCGACCGGGCGTAGGACCAGCGCCGGAGGTCCGGCCGGTCCGGCGGCCCGTGCGTCCGGGCAGGTGGATCGGCGACCCTGGGAGGCGGCGGGAAGGTTTCGCGGACCCCTCGTCGTTGAGCCTGCCGGGCGTCCGTCGAAAGGCGATGGACGGCGGTCGAGCCGAATGGTTAGTATCCCTAAATATGCCTGAGACTCATGGTTCTACTGCGGAGATTTCCCGGGACGCCGATCCTCAGAGCAGCCGGTCCGGCAAGGCCCACCTGCGCCGCCGCCGGTCCGGAGACCGGCGGACCCCCGGTACCCCGGACGAGTCCCGCTGGCTGCGCAGACTGGGCGGCTACTCCTGGCGCTACCGCAAGAACGTCCTGCTCGCCTTCGGCGCCTCGCTCGTCGGCATGGCCGTCAGCGCCGTCGTCCCGCTGATCACCAAGCTGATCATCGACGACGTCATCACCGCCCACACCCGCCCGCTCACGCCCTGGGCGGTCGTGCTGCTGCTCGCCGCGGCCGTGGTCTTCCTCTGCGCGCAGATCCGCCGCTACTACGGCGGACAGCTCGCCCTCGACGTCCAGCACGACCTGCGGGCGGACCTCTTCACCTCGCTGACCCGCCTCGACGGCCGCCGCCAGGACCGCCTGGACACCGGCCAGGTCGTCGGCCGCGCCACCTCCGACCTGCAGCTCATCAACGGCCTGCTCTCGATGCTGCCGATGATGACCGGCTACCTGCTGATGTTCGGCATGTCCTTCGCGGTCATGCTCTGGCTCTCGCTGCCGCTCACCCTGATCGCCCTGGTGATGGCGCCCGCCCTCTGGTGGTGCGCCGCGCTCAGCCGCAAGCGGCTCTTCCCCGCGACCTGGGCCGCCCAACAGGAGGCGGCCCAGGTCGCGGGTGTCGTCGACGCGGCCGTCGGCGGCGTCCGGGTGGTCAAGGGCTTCGGCCAGGAGGCCCAGGAGCGCGCCAAGCTGGAGAAGGCCTCCCGCGGCCTGTACGCCGCCCGGCTCCGCTCGATCCGGCTGAACAGCCGCTACACCCCGGCCATGCAGGCCGTCCCCGCCCTCGCCCAGGTCGCCGTGCTCGCCCTCGGCGGCTGGCTGGCCGTCCGGGGCCAGGTCTCGCTGGGCACCTTCGTCGCCTTCTCCACCTACGTCGCCCAGATGACCGGCCCGGTGCGGATGCTCGCCATGGTGATCACCGTCGGCCAGCAGGCCAGGGCCGGCGTGGAACGCGTCCTCCAGCTGATCGACCAGCGCCCGCACGTCCAGGAGCGCCCCGACGCCCGGCCGCTCACCCCCGCCGACACCGACCCCGGTGCCACCGCGCCCGGCGCGCCCGCACCCGGCACCGCCGCCCTCGAACTCGACCGCGTCGACTTCCACTACGAGGAGCACGGGGACGCCCACCCGGGCGACGGGGACGCCGTCCCCGTCCTCGACGGCCTCAGCCTGCGCCTCCAGCCCGGCGAGACCCTCGCCCTGGTCGGCGCCTCCGGCTCCGGCAAGTCGACCGTCGCCCAGCTCGTCCCGCGCTTCTACGACCCGACGGCCGGCAGCGTCCGGCTCTACGGCCACGACCTGCGCGACATCACCCTCGACTCGCTGCGCGCCACCGTCGGCATCGTGCCCGAGGAGAGCTTCCTGTTCTCCGAGAGCGTCCGCACCAACATCGCCTACGGCCACCCCGAGGCGACCGACCAGCAGATCGAGGCCGCCGCCCGCGCCGCCCGGGCCGACGGCTTCATCCGCGAGCTGCCCGACGGCTACGACACCAAGGTCGGCGAGCAGGGACTCACCCTCTCCGGCGGCCAGCGGCAGCGGATCGCCCTGGCCCGCGCCATCCTCACCGACCCGCGGATCCTGCTGCTCGACGACGCGACCTCCGCGGTCGACCCGCAGGTCGAGGCGGAGATCTTCGAGGCGCTCCGCTCGGTCATGGCCGGACGCACCACCCTGCTGATCGCCCACCGCCGCTCCACCCTGCAGCTCGCCGACCGGATCGCCGTCCTCGAACGCGGCCGCCTCGTCGACATCGGCACCCACCGCGAGCTGGACGAGCGATGTCCGCTCTACCGGGCACTGATCACCGACCCGGACGCCGCCGACGCCACCGCCCGCGGCAGCGCCGAGGGTGCCGCTGCCGCCGGGAGCACCGCTGCGGCCGGGAGCACCGCGGCCGCGACGACCGGCGACGGCGCCCCGGCCAAGAAGCCCGCCGCCGACGCCGAACTCCTCGCCAAGGTCGCCGCACTGCGGCCCGCCACCGACACCCCCGACATCCGGGTCGAGGACGCCGAGGCCGGCGACCTGCACTTCAGCCTCCGCCGCCTGCTCGCACCCTTTCGCGGCCCGCTGGCCCTCGCCCTGCTGCTGGTCGCCCTGGACACCGCCGCCGGCCTCACCCTGCCGATCCTGATCCGGCACGGCATCGACGACGGCGTCAGCAAGGCCGCGATGACCGGCGTCACCGTCGCCGCCCTCGGCGCCCTCGTGGTCGTCCTGCTGGACTGGCTGGTGCAGAGCGCCGAGACCAGGGTCAGCGGCCGCACCGGCGAGCGCGTCCTCTACACCCTGCGGCTGAAGATCTTCGCGCACCTCAACCGGCTCGGCCTCGACTACTTCGAGCGCGAGCTCACCGGCCGGATCATGACCCGGATGACCACCGACGTCGACTCGATCTCGACCTTCCTGCAGACCGGCGTCGTCACCGCCGTGGTCAGCCTGCTCACCTTCTTCGGGATCTTCGCCGCACTGCTGATCCTCGACGCCGGCCTCGCGCTGGTGGTCTTCGCCGTCCTGCCCGTGCTGGTCGTGGCCACCCTGGTCTTCCGCCGCAAGTCCACCGTCCAGTACCAGATCTCCCGGGACCTGATCTCCACCGTCAACGCCGACCTGCAGGAGAACGTCGCCGGCATGCGGATCGTCCAGGCCTTCCGCCGGCAGGACGTCAACACCGCCCGCTTCGTCGCCCGCGGCCTGGAGTACCGCGACGCCCGCGCCCGGGCCCAGCTCTACATCTCGCTGTACTTCCCGTTCGTCCAGTTCCTCTCCAGCGTCGCCTCCGCGCTCGTCCTGATCGCCGGCGCCGCCCGGGTCGACGCCGGCACCCTCACCATCGGCGCCCTGGTCGCCTACCTGCTCTACATCGACCTGTTCTTCGCCCCGGTCAACCAGCTCTCCCAGGTGTTCGACGGCTACCAGCAGGCCAGCGTCAGCCTCGGCCGGATCGGCGAACTGCTGCGCACCCCGACCAGCACCCCCGAGGCCGACCCGCCCGTGCCGGTCACCCGCCTCAAGGGCGACATCCACCTCGACGGCGTCGGCTTCGCCTACAACGGCGACGGCGAGGACCTGCCGAACGTGCTCACCGGCATCGACCTGCACATCCCGGCCGGCCAGACCGTCGCCCTGGTCGGCGAGACCGGCGCCGGCAAGTCCACCCTAGTCAAGCTGGTCGCCCGGTTCTACGACGCCACCTCCGGCACCGTCCGGGTCGACGGCACCGACATCACCGGCTACGACCTCTCCCAGTACCGGCACCGGCTCGGCGTCGTCCCGCAGGAGGCGTACCTGTTCGCCGGCACCCTCCACGAGGCGATCGCCTACGGCCGGCCCGGCGCGACCCGCGCCGAGGTCGAGGCCGCGGCCCGCGCCGTCGGCGCCCACGAGATGATCCTCGGCCTCTCCGGCGGCTACGACCACGAGGTCGCCCCCCGCGGACGGAACCTCTCCGCCGGCCAGCGCCAGCTCGTCGCCCTCGCCCGCGCCGAACTCGTCGACCCCGACATCCTGCTGCTGGACGAGGCGACCGCCGCCCTCGACCTCGCCAGCGAGGCCGCCGTCAACCAGGCCGCCGACCGCCTCAGCGGCGGCCGCACCACCCTGGTGATCGCCCACCGCCTGACCACCGCCGAACGCGCCGACCGGATCGTCGTCCTCGACCACGGCCGGATCGTCGAGGACGGCACCCACAGCGAACTCCTCGCCGCGGGCGGCACCTACCACCGGCTCTGGCAGGCCTTCGTCTCCGACGGCCGCCCCACCCCGGTCGGCTGACCACCGCGCCCCCGGCGGACCCCACCCGGGGGTCCGCCGGGCGTGCCTGCCACCGGCAGGGTCAGACCGCGAGCAGCGCGGCGTACAGCGAGGCCGCGTCCGCGCCCCGCGGCAGGTCGCTCACCTGGCCGTCACCGACCTCCACCACCCGCCAGCCCGACCCGTCCGCCCGCCGTGCCAGATCGGTGGTCACGAACCGGCAGCCCAGCGTGTGAACCAGCGGCCCCACCACCGACAGGTCCGCGTGCGGGGCCGGCCCCGGCGGCGCATCCGGGTGGGCACCGCGCAGCACCGGCTCGCCGTCCACCCACCAGACCCGGGACTCCTCGGCCCGCCCCCGCGCGTCCCGGACGAACTCCTCGTACCGGCGCAGCACGATCCCGCCGGTCGGTGCCCCGTCCTGCAGCTCCACGAACCGCGACACCACCGCGCACAGCCGGTCGGTGTCCGCGAGGTCCGGGACGAAGCAGGCCTCCTCCCACTCGTACTTGCGGGACTTCACGTAGTCCTTGACGACCGCCGGCCCGTGCCCGCCCAACCGCCCCGCCAGCGCGGCGAGCTCCTCCCGGGACGGCGCGGCCACCCCCGGCAGCCAGCGGCTCTCCGGCGTCGCCCCCTCGAACACCCCGTACCAGCCGGGGAGCTCATGGGCGTCCCCGTACCCGGTCGGCGTGGTCAGCAGCACCCCGCCGCGCGCCGCCAGCGCCTGCGCCAACTCCTGGTACGCGGGCACCGGCACCATCCAGCCGCGGTACCAGAGCGGCCCGACGCCCACCGGCACCCGCCGCACCGCCGCCGCCGCGTCACCCGCGAGCAGCGCGTCGTGGTCGAGCAGCACACAGGCACCGCCGAGGTCGCGCACCAGCTGCGCCTCCCAGCCGTAGTGCGGGTCGGGCCTGCGCGGCGCGAGCGGATCGGCGGGCAGCAGGACGGCCGGGGTGGTCATGGCCCACAGCGTACGGCGCACCGGCCCGTCCGCACCCCGCCCCGCACCCGCCCCGCCGGGCACACGCCCCACTGCGCACACGCCGCCCGCACCCGGGGACCGCCGGGTCAGGACCGCGGCCGGCCGGGACCGGCTCCAGCACCCCGAATACCGGTCGACACCCCCGGCGATGCGTGCCACGGTGATTCGATGCCGAAGCTGCAACGACTCCTGGGACCCGTGCTGGGCCGACTCCTCGGCCGCCCACCGGGCCGACCGACCGCACGACCTGACGCCACGGCGGGCGGCCGCACACCGAGGGCCGCGGCCCGCACGGTCGTCCTCGCCCCGGACGGTGCCGTCTTCCTGCTCCGCAGCGACAACGCCGAGGTCGGCGTGCACTGGACGGCGCCGGGCGGCGGGCTGGAGGAGGGCGAGACCCCGACCGTCGGCGCACTGCGCGAACTGCACGAGGAGACCGGCTGGACGGACATCGTGCCCGCCCGCCTGCTGTGCACCTGGGAGCACGACTTCACCTGGCACGGCATCCCCGTCCGCCAGCACGAGCACATCTACCTGGCCACCGGCCCGCGCCGCGGCCCGCTCGGCGACGTCAGCGGAGTCCACCGGGCCGACGGCATCCTCGAATGGCGCTGGTGGAGTCCGGAGGAACTGGCCTCGCCCGAGGCCGACGCACTCTGGCCGCCGCAACTGCCGGCACTGCTGGCCGCCGTCCGCGGTGCACGGGGACGCGATGCCGACCCCACCGCCGGGCCGGTGCACCTGGGCCACGTCCCGCACGGCACACCGAACAGCGCCCCTGACGAGCCGGTGCGGACGGCCGGCTGACCCCGGTCCGTCACGCACCGGATGACGACGGGTCACCGGGCGGGCCGCCGCGCCGCCGACGCGGGCCGGTTCAGTGCGGCTGGTCCGCCCGCCAGTCGTGCAGCCCGAGGTCGCGGTCGTGCAGCGCCTCCGGATTGATCAGCACCGAGAGACGCGCACCCGCCACCTGCTCGACCGTCAGCCCGGTGGAGGCGAGCAGCCGCTCGGTCGGCACGGCCACGGCGATCGCCTCCCGCCAGGCGGGCAGCACCACCAGGCAGGTGCCGGTGCCGAACCGCACCAACCGCGCATCGACCCGCTCGGGCTGCCGCGCCCCCGCACTCGGCGCCGAAGACGATCCGCCGATCAATATCCCCAACGGCGGCCCGCCGCCGGGCCCACCGCCCTCCTGGGCCTGGCCGCCCGTGCCGGCCGGATGCCACGACTCCTGCCGTTCCTGCGGTCGCGGGTGCAGCCGGCGCAGCCGCCGCGACGGAACCGGCCGCCGCGCCCGGCGCAACTGGCGGCCGCCGTCGCCCGGTCCGCCCGCGGGGCCCGCCGCGGTCGCGGGGCCGTCACCCACCGGCCTGGCCGCATCGAGGTCCGCCCCGGCAGCGGCCAGCAGTTGGCGCACCTCCGCCTCCGACTTGTGGCAGGCCGCCGCCAGATCGGCGGGATGGGTGCCCCGTTCGTACGCCCCGCGCAGCCGGGCCGCCAGCCCCGCCAGCAGCCGCACCGCGGTGGGGTCGACGGGCTCGGCCCCGCCCTCCGGACCTGCCACCGTGGGTGCCGGTGCCGTCGGTGCTTCTGTCGAGGGCGCCGCGGGGCCGAGGGGACCGTGGGGGCCGGGGGCCCCGTCCCGAGGTACGGGACCGGGGGAGGATCGGTCGGCGGCTGGCGGGTCGAGCGGGGTCATGGGTGCGGGCCCTTCGGTCTGCGGCACGAACGATCCTGCCGCACAAGGGCCTTGGGAGCCAGGGTGGTCCACCATGTGTCGGCCGCGGACGGGCCCGGCCGCCGCCCAGGAGCCCCCGCGGCGGGCGGCGGGCCGAAAACCGGTGCGGAGAACGGCCGGACGTACGCGTACCCTGGTCCCATGAAGCGTCAGCCGTGCCTGAACTGGTGGCCGTCCTAGGACGGCCACCCCTCACGCATGACCACAGGGCCGTCCGTACGGGCGGCCCTGATGCTTTTCACCCCCGGGGCGGCAACGCCCGGCGGACGGTGCCACCACCCGCCCGCCACCCGAGGAGAACCTCAGTGATCACCACCGTCGACGGCATCCGCCGCAACCCCGCGCGTCACCGCATCCTCACCGGGGACCGGCCGACCGGCCCGCTCCACCTCGGCCACTACTTCGGCACCCTGCAGAACCGCGTCGAACTGCAGCGCCTCGGCGTCGACCTCTTCCTCGTCGTCGCCGACTACCAGGTCCTCACCGACCGCGACCTGGCCGACAACCTCGCCGAGCACGCCGAGAACCTCGTCCTCGACTACCTCGCAGCCGGCGTCGACCCCGACCGGGCCACCGTCTTCGCCCACAGCGCCGTCCCCGCGCTCAACCAGTTGCTGGTGCCCTTCCTCAGCCTGGTCAGCGTCGCCGAACTCGGCCGCAACCCCACCGTCAAGGACGAGATCGCCCACTCCGGCCGCGCCACCGTCAGCGGCCTGATGTTCACCTACCCCGTCCACCAGGCCGCGGACATCCTCTTCTGCAAGGCCGACCTCGTCCCCGTCGGCCAGGACCAGCTCCCGCACCTGGAGACCACCCGCACCGTCGCCCGCCGCTTCAACGAGCGCTACGGCGCACCCGTCTTCCCGGAGCCCGACGCCCTGCTCTCCGCCGCCCCGCTGCTGCTCGGCACCGACGGCGGCAAGATGAGCAAGAGCCGGGGCAACGCCGTCCCGCTCGGCGCCACCGAGGACGAGACCGCCCGCCTCCTCCGCGCCGCGACCACCGACGCCGACCGTCGGATCACCTACGACCCCGAGAACCGTCCCGGCGTCGCCGGCCTCGTCCAGCTCGCCGCCCTCTGCCTGGACCGCACCCCCGAAGCCGTCGCCGAGGAGGTCGGCGACAGCGGCGCCGCCCAGCTGAAGAAACTGGTCACCGAGGCCGTCAACGAGTACTTCCGCCCGCACCGGGCACGCCGGGCCGAACTCGCCGCCGACCGCGGTTTCCTCCGCGAGGTGCTGCGCGCCGGCAACGAGCGCGCGAACGCCGTGGCCGCGACCACCCTCGCCGAGGTCCGCGAGGTGATGGGCACCGTGTGAAGCGGCAGCATTCCCGGTGCGGGGGTGGATCGTTCCACCCCCGCACCGGGGAATACCGTGAGCAGACGAACCTGCGACCAAGGGGGAGGAACTGTCGATGGATCAGCTGACGACCGGCGGCGCCGCGGACGGCCACGACCCCGCCCCCGGGCAGACACCGGCCCCCGCACCGCTCCCGCGGGCACCGGGTCTTCCGGTACCGGGCCTGCCCGCCGCCGCTCTGCCGGCTCCGGGTCCACGGAGGCGCCCACGACGGCTGACGGCAGGCGACCGTGTCGCCCTGGTCGCCCCCAGCGGCCCGATCGACCCGCAGCGCCTCGCCGCAGGCACCGCCCTGCTCCGCTCCTGGGGCCTGCAGGTCGTCCCCGGCGACCACCTCCTCGACCGCCACCCCGTCCACGGGTACCTCGCCGGCACCGACGCCGACCGCGCCGCCGACTTCCAACGGGCCTGGCTCGACCCCGGCATCGCGGCCGTCGTCTGCGCCCGCGGCGGCTACGGCGTCCAACGGATGGTCGACCTCGTCGACTGGGAGGCCCTGCGCGCCGCACCGCCCAAGATCCTGGTCGGCTTCAGCGACATCACCGTGCTGCACGAGACCGTCGACCTCCGACTCGGCCTCCCCACCCTCTACGGCCCGATGGGCACGGCGGCCACCTTCCTGGACGACCCCGCCACCGCCGACCACCTCCGGCGCACCCTCTTCGAGCCCGAGACCACCCGCGTCCTCACCGCGGCCACCGCCGAGCCGCTCGTCCCCGGCAGGGCCGCCGGCACCACCGCCGGCGGCTGCGCCGCACTCCTCGCCACCGACCGCGGCACCCCGACAGCCCGCCGTTCCTTCGCCGGCACCATCCTGCTGCTGGAGGACGTCAACGAGCTGCCCTACCGACTCGACCGCACCCTCACCCAGCTGCTCCGCTCCGGGGCGATGGACGGAGTGGCCGGCATCGCCCTCGGATCCTGGGAGGGCTGTGGACCGCCCGGGCCCGTCCGCGAGGTCATGCTCGACCGGCTGGCGCCGCTGGGCGTCCCGGTGATCTGGGAGCTCGGCTTCGGGCACGGCCCCAGCAGCCTCACCGTCCCGCTGGGCGTCCACGCGGTCCTGGACGCGGACGCCGGCACCCTGACCCTCGACGAGCCGGTGTTCGGTGCCGCGGCGGTCGGGGAGGCCGCTGCCTGAGCGCGCCGCGCCCACGGCCCGGGCGGGTCCGCCCTGAGGTCGCCGCCCTGAGGTCGCCGTCCTGCGGTCGTCGGTCCCGCGGTGCGGTGCTTCCGGCGTCCCGGCTGAGTAGGGTGCGACCCATGCACGTTGACGTACACGGGGGCCACACGTCGGAGAACGGTCGGGCGGCGGCGGGACGCCGTTCCGCGAACACCGGTGGTGCCGCCGAGGCGGCCGGGGTGACCGAGGTCGCGACGCCGGACGACCTGGTCGCGCGGGCGCTCGGACTGCTGCACGGTCCCGGGAGCGGTAGCGGACGCGTGATCCTCGGCCTCGCCGGCCCGCCGGCGGCCGGCAAGTCGACCCTCGCCCGCCACCTGGTCGACGCGGTCGGCCGCCACGAGGGCCCGGAGGCCGCTGCCCACCTCCCGCTCGACGGATTCCACCTGGCCAACGTCCAGCTCGACCGCCTCGGCCTGCGGGCCCGCAAGGGCGCCCCCGAGACCTTCGACTCCGCCGGCTACCTGGCCCTGCTCCGGCGGGTCACCAACGAGCGGTTCCACGACATCTACGTGCCGGACTTCGACCGGGCCCTCGACGAGCCGGTCGCCGCCCGCCACGTCATCAGGCCGCACACCCGCCTCGTGGTGACCGAGGGCAACTACCTCGCCGCCCCCGAGGCCCCGTGGACGACGGCCCGGGCCCTGTTCCGCGAGCTCTGGTACGTCGACGCGGACGACGACCTCCGCCACCGCCGCCTGATCGACCGCCACACCGGCGGAGGCCAGGACCACCAGGCCGCGGCACTGCGGATCGCCGCCAACGACCACCCGAACGGGGAGTACGTGAAGGCAGGCCGCGACATCTGCAGCCGGCTCGTCCGCGTGCCGGATTTGCCTGCGGCCGCCGATGGGCGTACTGTTTCCTAGTCGCTCGGCAGGGAGCACCGGACACGCATCTGCGCGGACGGTCCCGGAGCGGCCAATCCCTCGAAACACCACTTCCAGATCCTCATCGGGTCGCGTCTTGTCGCGTCCCGGTGCGAATTCGACGTGCGCGTTTTAGGGATTGCGTTCGGGCCGGCGCCGGATTCGCTTTTCGGAGCGGGGATCGGCTAGGGTTTGAAACGTCGGACGGGCCGTCAGGCCGGTTCTGACAAGGCAGTGAAGAAAGCGCGTCGGTGAAGAGCACAGGCTCGGATCTGATAAGCTGGAAACACGGAAGAGCGAAACGCCCGGAGGGTCCGCTGGAAGGCGGTCCGAAGGAAGTGTCCGTTCCTTGAGAACTCAAC
>NZ_JBFBJY010000029.1:0-87437 GCF_040702125.1 Kitasatospora sp. NPDC085895
CCCGGGGGGGCCGCCCGGCCGTCGCCGGTCCTGCGGGGTCGGGCCGTACGGGGTCAGGAGGAGGAGTCCCCGCCGACCGCGACGCCGATGCCGTAGCCCGAGGCGTCGCCGCCCACGGCGAGGGCCGCACCCTCCGCGGAGGAGGCGTCGCCGCCCACCGCGAGCGCGTGCTCGATCAGCGCGTCGGCGTCGCCGCCGACCGCGAGGGCCTCGCCCTCGGCGGAGCCGGCGTCGCCGCCGAGGGCGAGCGAGCCGTGGGCGGCGGCCGCGCCCGCGGTGCCGAAGACGGCGAGGCCGGAGATGAGCGCGGCGGTGGTGATCCTGGCAAGGCTGGAGCGCATGAGTCCTCCTGGTCGGGAAGCCGGACGGCACCGATCCTGCGGCCCGCACCGCCCGCGTACGAACCGACACGGCCCGATCACCCGCCCGCCTCACCTCGACGGAGCAGCCCGTGCGCCGTCCGGGCGACCCGCGGCGGGCCCGGGCGGCGGGTCAGCGCCCCGCGCCGGGCGGCAGCTCCAGTTCGTACCAGACGACCTTGCCGTCCTTGGTGCCGCGCACGCCCCAGCGGTGCGCCAGCTCGTTGACCAGGTGCATGCCCCGGCCGCCCTCGTCCTCGGCGCGGGCGCGGCGCAGCCGGGGCTCGTGCCGGTCGCGGTCGGCGACCTCCACGGTGAGCACCTGGTTGCGGAACATCCGCAGCTGCACGGGGGCGCCGGCGTGCACCAGGGCGTTGGTGATCAGTTCGCTGGTCAGCAGCTCGACCATGTCGCTGAGCCCGTTCAGGCCCCATTCGGTGAGCGTCTCGCGGGCGAACCGCCGGGCGTGCCGGACCATGGCGCGGTCCCCGGCCAGGGTGAGGGTGGCGAGCCGGTCGCTGCCGATCGGTCGCGAGTGCGCCATGATCACCGCGATGTCGTCCTGCCCGGCGGCGGCGCCGAGCGCGGCCAGCACCGCGTCGCAGGTCTGCTCCAGCGAGCTGCGGCGCTCGGCGACGGTGCGGCGCAGCAGGTCGATGCCCTCGTCGAGGTCGCGGCCGCGGCGTTCGACCAGGCCGTCGGTGTAGAGGACGAGGATGGCGTCCTCGTCGAGCGTGGTGTGCACCGACTCGAAGGGCACGCCGCCGACGCCGAGCGGCGCGCCGGGCGGCAGTTCGAGCAGTTCGGTGGAGCCGTCGGCGCGGGCGATGACGGGCGGCAGGTGGCCGGCGGTGGCGGCGGTGCAGATCCGGTCGACCGGGTCGAAGAGCACGCAGACGCAGGTGGCGAACTGGCCCTCGCCGATCGCGGCGGCCGCGTCGTCGAGCCGGCGCAGCACCCGGGCCGGGTCCATCTCCAGGGTGATCAGCGTCCGGGCGACGGTGCGCAGCTGGCCCATGGTGGCGGCGGCCCGGATGCCGTGGCCCATCACGTCGCCGACGATCAGCGCGACCCGACCGCCGCTGAGCGGCACCACGTCGAACCAGTCGCCGCCGACCTCGCTGATCACGCTGCTGGGCAGGTAGCGGTGGGCGATCTCCAGGCCGGGGGTGCGGTGCACGTCCTGCGGCAGCAGGCTGCGCTGCAGGGTGAGCGCGGTGTCCCGCTCGCGGCGGTAGATCCGGGCGTTGTCGATGCAGACGGCGGCCCGGGCGGCGAGCTCCTCGGCGAGCGCCACGTCCGCGTGCGTGAAGGACTCCGGGTTGTGGGTGCGGACGAACTCGACGCCGCCGAGCACCGTGCCGCGGGCGAGCAGCGGCACCATCAGGTACGAGTGGACGCCGGCCTCCAGGCTGGGGGCGATCCGGTTCGGGTGGGCGACGATCCGGCGCAGTGCGGCCTCGTCGACGTGCGGCACCAGGATCGACCGGCCGGTGCGCAGGCTCTGCGCGTACAGCTGCGCGGAGCGCGAGCCGCCGCCGACCGGGTCGGCCGCGCCGATCATGGTGCCGCTCGCGCCGACCTCGCCGACCGCGACGGCCCGCAGCATCACCGAGCCGTCCCGGGGCACCGGCTCGGGCTCGTCGCCCTCCAGCACCGACTCCAGCAGGTCGACGGTGACGAAGTCGGCGAACCGCGGGATCACCACGTCGATCAGCTCCTGCGCGGTGCGCTGCAGGTCGAGGGTGGTGCCGATCCGGGTGGACGCCTCGTTCAGCAGGGCGAGCCGGGCCTGCGCGGCGCCGGCCGCCTCCAGGGCGCGCTGGCGCTGCTCGGCGGCGTCCCGCTCCCGGGTGTAGAGCAGCGCGTTGTCGATGGCGACGGCGGCCCGGGAGGCGAGCTCCCCGGCGAGGCGCAGGTCCTCCTGGTCGTACGGGCGCTCGGTGACGCTGCGGTAGAAGGTGGCGACGCCGACCGCGGAGCCGCGGGCGATCAGCGGCACCACCATGACCGAGCGGACCCCCTGCTCGCGGACGGCCGCGGCCCGTTCCGGGTCGTCGTTGAACCAGTTCAGCGACGCTTCGTCCAGCTCCGGCAGCAGCACCGGGCGGCGGTGGGCGAGCACCCAGGCGTACGGCGTCGACGGGTGGAAGCGGTGCACGCTGCCGACCGGCGCGATCGGGCTCATGCCGCTGCCCGGCACGGTGTGGAAGGCCATCCGGCGCAGCACCGCGGACCGGTCGGCGCGGCCGGGCACCCCGGTCTCGGCGCCGCGCACCAGGGCGTCCAGCACCTCGACGACGACGGTGTCGGCGAGCCGCGGGCTGGCCGTCTCGGCGAGCTCCCGGGCGGTCTGCGCGAGGTCGAGGGTGGTGCCGATCCGGGCCGAGGCGGCGTTCACCAGGGCGAGCCGCTCCTGCGCGGCGCGGGCCTCGGTGAGGGCCTGCTCGCGGGCCTGCGCGGTCTGCTGCTGGTGCAGGTAGAGCCGGGCGTTGTCGATGGCGACGGCGGCCCGGGAGGCCAGTTCGTCGCCGAGGGTGCTGTCCTCCGGGCCGAAGCCCTCCCGCTCGGGGCTGCGCGAGTACACCACCATGCCGAGCACGGTGCCGCGGGCGACCAGCGGCGCGACCCGCACCGGCCGCGGCCGGTCGTCGAGGTAGTCGCGGACGCGCTCGGTGAGCGCCTCGTCGGCGAGCAGCGGCAGGTCCCAGTTGGGGGCGACGATCGTCCGGCCGGAGCTCAGCGCCTGCTCGTACACCGATCCCGGCGGGATCCGGTACACCGCCTCGGTCGGCAGCTCGCCGATCGGGTGCTCCGGATCGGCGGTGGCGACGGCGAGCCGGCGCACCCGCAGCCCGTCCTCGCCGGCGGTCGCCTCCGCGCCGGAGACGAGGTGCTCCAGGGCGAACACGCCGACCGCGTCGGCCAGCCGCGGCACGATCACCTCGGCGAGCTCCCGCGCGGTCTGCCGCAGGTCCAGCGTGGTGCCGATGGAGACGGTGGCCTCGGCGAGCACCGTCAGCCGCTCGCGGGCCATCGCCGCGGCGTGCTCGGCCCGGTACCGCTCGGTGACGTCGACGATGGTCGAGCTGACCCCCAGCACCTGCCCGCCGGGCTCGTCCAGCCGGAAGTACGACGCCGACCAGGCGTGGTCGTGCGTCGGGTCGCTCGGGGTGCGGCCGTGCGAGCGGGAGTCGACCACCGGCGGCCCGCCGTCCAGGACCTTGCGCATCACCGCCTCGACCTCGCGGCCGTTGATGCCGGGCAGCACCTCGGTGACCCGCCGGCCGAGGTGCTCGGCGACCGACAGGCCGTTGATCTTCGCCAGCGCGCTGTTCAGCCGGACGAACCGCAGCTCCGAGTCGTACACGGCCATGCCGACCGGTGACTGGGTGAAGAAGCCGTCCAGCACGGCGAGGTCCGCCTGCAGGCGGCGCAGCGCCGTGACGTCCGAGGCCACCGCGAGGACGAGCGGCCGCCCGTCGGGCCCGGCGATGGGGTGGGTGCGGAACTCCAGGTTCACGTGGTGGCCCTCGCGGTGCTTCACCGGGAACACCCCGGACCAGGCCCGACCGCTGACGATGTGGTCGAACAGGGTCAGCACGTCGCTCCGCTGGTCCTCGGTGATCAGCAGGTTCGCGGCGAACTCGCCGATCGCCTCCTCGGTGCTGTAGCCGAGCAGCATCTCCGCGTCGCGGCTCCAGTGCAGGATGCGCCCGTCCTCGGCGATCAACGCCGTCGCGATCGGCACCATGAGCAGCCCGTCGCGGGCGTGCCCGTCGGGCCCCTCCGCAGCCGGATCCCGGCGGTTCGGGGAGCTCGTGCCCTGCTCGGGATTGTCCATGCCAGGCACCGTCCAGAGATCGGCCTTCCGCCCTGCCATCCTCCCATGGCAGCCGGAGCCCGCCCAGAGGAGCGCACGGCCGTACGGGCGTCCCGGTGCGGCCGATAGGGTTCGCACGGTGAGACGCAGGCCAGGCATCCCGGCGAGCCCGCTGCCGCAGCGGGACGGCATCGACGCGGTCCGGCTCCGGCTGCCGCCGGACGGGCCGTGGCCCACCGCGGGCGCGTACCTGCTGGAGCGCTACGGCCGGGCGGTCGGCCCCGAGCGGGTCGCCGACATGCTGCGGGCGGGCGTCTTCGTCACCACCGACGGCCCGCTCACCGCCGACACCCCCTACCGGCCCGGCGGCTACGTCTGGTTCCACCGGGACCTGGAGCCGGAGACCCCGGTGCCCTTCGCCGTCGACGTCCTGCACCGGGACGAACGGATCCTCGTGGTCGACAAGCCGCACTTCCTGTCCACCACCCCGCGCGGCCGGCACGTCACCGAGACGGCCCTCGCCCGGCTGCGCCGCGACCTCGGCCTGCCCGGCCTCAGCCCCGCCCACCGGCTCGACCGGCTCACCGCCGGACTGGTGCTGTTCGTCGTCCGCCCCGAACTGCGCGGCGCCTACCAGGGCCTGTTCGAACGCCGCGCGGTCCGCAAGGAGTACGAGGCGGTCGCCGGGCTCGACCCGCAGCGGCCGATGCCGGTCACCGTCCGCAGCCGGATCGTCAAGGAACGCGGCGAGCTCGCCGCCTTCGAGGTCCCCGGGGAGCCCAACAGCGAGAGCCGGATCGAGCTCGCCGAGCACCGCGACGGCCTCGGCCGGTACCGGCTGCACCCGCACACCGGCCGCACCCACCAGCTGAGGCTGCACATGGCCTCGCTCGGGCTGCCGATCCTCGGCGATCCGCTCTACCCGCGGGTGCTCACCGAGCCGGCCCCGGACGACTTCCGCCGCCCGCTCCAACTGCTGGGTGCTGTGCTGGAGTTCACCGACCCGGTGAGCAGGGAGCCGCTCCACTTCGAAAGCCGCCGCACCCTGGCCGCCTGGACCTCCCCCGAAACCTGGGGCAACGCATAGGGGTGCCGCTCACGTCCCGTCCGAAGCGATCGCCCGTACGGTGGCGACGGTGTCGGCTTCGGCGGCGGTCTTGTCGGGGCGGTAGCGGACGACCCGGGCGAACCGCAGGGCCAGCCCGGCCGGGTAGCGGGGGCTGCGCTGGAGGCCGTCGAAGGCGACCTCGACCACCAGCTCCGGACGGACCTGCACCTCGTAGTCGCCGCGGCCGGTCTCCCGCGCGAGCAGCTCCCGGGTCTGCCAGGCCAGCAGTTCGTCCGTCAGCCCCTTGAAGGTCTTGCCGAGCATCACCCACTCCGGCAGGCCCGCCTCGCCGCCGGACCGCGCCCCCAGGTGCAGGTTGCTCAGCCACCCGCGGCGCCGCCCGGTGCCCCACTCAGCGGCCAGCACCACCAGGTCCAGGGTGTGGTGCGGTTTCACCTTGATCCATCCGGCGCCGCGGCGGCCCGCCTCGTACCGTGCAGCGAGGTCCTTGACGACCACGCCCTCGTGGCCGCGGCCGAGCGCGTCGGCGAGGAAGCCGACGGCCTGCTCCGGGTCGGCGGTGACCAGCCGGGGCACCCGCCGCGGTTCGTCGACCAGGCCGGCGAGGGCGGCCCAGCGGCGTTCGCCCGGTTCGTCCACCAGGTCGGTGCCGTCGAGGTGCAGCAGGTCGAAGAAGTAGGGGTGCAGCGGCACCTCGGCCCGCAGCCGTTCCGGGTCCTGCCGGGAGGCGGTGCGCGCCGCCGTCACCTGGAACGGCCGGGGTCTGCCGTCCGGGCCCAGGGCGATCGCCTCGCCGTCCAGGACGGCGGCGCGGACGGGCAGGGCCAGGGCGGCCTCGACGAGTTCGGGGACGCGGGCGGTGATGTCCTCCAGGCTGCGGGTGAACACCCCCACCTCGCCGCCCGACCGGTGCACCTGCACCCGGATCCCGTCCAGCTTCCACTCCAGGGCCGCGGGGGAGACCTTCGCCAGTGCTTCGGCGACGCCCGGTGCGGAGGAGGCCAGCATCGGCCGCACCGGCCGGCCGACCTCCAGTCCGAAGGCGGCCAGCGCCGCCGCCCCGCCGGTGAGCGCCGCCTCGGCGACCGCCCGGGCCGAGCCGCGGAACATCAGCGCCCGCCGCACCGCAGGGGCGGGCACCCCGGCGGCCTCGGCGACGGCCTCCGCCATCACGCCGTCCAGCGCGCCCTGCCGCAGTTCGCCGACCAGCACGCCGCGCAGCAGCCGCTGTTCGGGGGCGGTGGCCCGTCCGAAGAGGGAGTCGAGCAGGGTGCGCCGGGCGGCCTGCGCGCCGCGGCCGCGCACCGCCGCCAGGTCGCCGAGCAGGGTCTCGGTCTCGGCCGTCCCGAGCGTGGCCTCCGGGGCGGGCGGGGGCAGCTCGCGCAGAGCCGCGTAGCCGACGCCGACGCGCATCCGGCGGGACTCGCCGGAGAGCAGGGCGACCGCCGCCGGGGCCTCCTGCGGGCCGAGGTCGCGCAAGCAGTCCGCGAGCAGGACGATCTTCGCCGTCCGGCCCGGCTCGGCGGCCACGGCCTCGGACGCCCGGGCGACGCGTTCCAGCACGGCCGACTCCCTCCCGCGGCGGGTCGCTGCCTGCCATCCTGCCCCGTCGGCGCGGCCGCCGCCGGTCCCGGCCCGCGACCGGTCAGAGCGGGCCGAGGGGGACGGTGGTGCCGGTGAGGGTGTCGTAGCTGCGGCCCGCGTCGAAGCTGCCGGTCAGGTCGGGGTGGCGGCCGACCACGGTGTGGGCGAGTGCCAGCTCCTCGGGCTCCAGCCGTCGGGTCAGGCCGATGTGCGGGGCCCAGCGGCCGGGCAGGTAGTGCGGGTTGGGGTCCGCGGCGCCGTCCAGCAGGAGCTGGACGCGGCGGTGCAGGTCGACCAGTTCGAAGGTCGGGACGACCGCCCAGCTCAGCACCCGCCGGCGGCTGCGCGCGGAGAACGACAGCAGCCCGGTCAGCCGGACCGGCAGCGGCAGTGCCTCGGCCAGCAGTTCGCCGATCGCGTCGAGCGCCCCCTCGGGCGCGGCCCCGCAGGAGGCCAGGGTGAGGTGCGGCCGGTGCCCGGGGTGGGTGTTGTGGGCGAGGCTCGGGAGGCCGGCCTCCGAGAGCTGCTGCCAGACCTCGCGCACCGCCGCGTCGAGGGCGGGCGCGCAGGTCAGCTCGACGGTCTGCATGGGCCCACGCTACGGCCCGGCCCCGGCGCCCCGGCCGACGGGGTTCACCGCCGCGGCGGCCCTGCACGGGCGCCCGGCCGCCCGCCGGGCGACCATGCGAGGGTGACCACCACCGAGAGCAGCCCGCCGGCCCCGGCCGCCGCGCCGCCCGTCCTGGACCGGCGGCAGCGCAACGTCGTCTTCGTCACGATCATGCTCGGCATGCTGCTGGCCGCCCTCGACCAGACGATCGTCGGCACGGCGCTGCCGACGATCGTCTCCGACCTCGGCGGCGCCCAGCACATGTCCTGGGTGGTCACCTCGTACCTGCTCGCCGAGACGGTCACCACCGCGCTGGTCGGCAAGTTCGGCGACCTGTTCGGCCGCAAGCTGGTCTTCCAGGTCTCGGCGGTCGTGTTCATCACCGGCTCGTTCCTGTGCGGCCTGTCCACCGACATGCTGATGCTGATCGCCTGGCGGGCCATGCAGGGCGTCGGCGCGGGCGGCCTGATGGTCACCTCGATGGCGCTGATCGCCGACGTGATCCCGCTCCGCGAACGCGGCAAGTACCAGGGCGCGATCGGCGCGGTCTTCGGCGTGGCCACCGTCATCGGCCCGCTGCTCGGCGGCCTGTTCACCGACCACCTGACCTGGCGCTGGGCCTTCTACGTGAACGTGCCGATCGCGATCGTGGTGGTGCTGGCCGCGGCCCGGACGATCCCCTCGGTGCGGGCCCCCGGCCGCCCGGTCATCGACTACCTGGGCATCGCCCTGGTCGCGGTCGGCGCGAGCGCGGTGATCCTGGCGACCAGCTGGGGCGGCAACGAGTACGCCTGGAGCTCGCCGGTCATCCTCGGCCTGTTCGTCGGCGGCGCCGTAGCCCTCGGCCTGTTCTGCCGGGTCGAGACCCGGGCCGCCGAGCCGATGCTGCCGATGCGGCTGTTCCGCAACCCTGTCTTCACCGTCTGCGCGGTGCTCAGCTTCATCGTCGGCTTCGCGATGCTCGGCGCGCTGACCTTCCTGCCGACCTTCCTGCAGTACGTCGACGGGGACTCGGCCACCGTCTCCGGGGTGCGGACCCTGCCGATGGTCTTCGGTCTGCTGATCGCCTCGGTGTTCAGCGGCACCATGGTCAGCCGCACCGGCCGCTACCGGATCTTCCCGATCGTCGGCTCTGCCGTGATGGGCGTCGGCCTGTACCTGCTGTCGCTGATGGACGCCGACACCCCGGCCTGGCTGCAGTCCCTCTACATGCTGGTGCTCGGGGCCGGCATCGGCCTGAGCATGCAGGTGCTCACCATCGCCGTGCAGAACACCGTCGACTACGCCGACCTCGGCACCTCCACCTCCGGCGTCACGTTCTTCCGCACCCTCGGCAGTTCCTTCGGCACGGCCGTGTTCGGCACCATCTACACCAACACCCTCGGCCCCCGGCTCGCCGAGGGCATCGCGACCTCCGCCCGGCTCACCGGCGCCGACCCGGCCGTCCTGCTGAACGCCGCCCAGAACCCGAAGGACCTGCACGCCCTGCCCGCCGACCAGGCCGCGCCGATCGTCGACGCCTACGCGGACGCCCTGCACACCGTGTTCCTCTGGACGGTGCCGGTGGCCGCGGTCGGCTTCGTCGTCGCGCTCTTCCTCAAGCAGGTGAAGCTGCGCGACTCCACCCGCGCCTCCTCCACCGACATGGGCGAGGGTTTCGCCTCCCCGGTCTCCGGGGACTCGGCGCGGGTGCTCGAACTCTCCGTCGCCAAGATCATCCGAGGTACCGACCAGGACACCGCCCGGGACGTCGTCGCCCGGTCCGGCACCCGGCTGGACATCGCCGTGGCCTGGGCCGTCATGCAGGTCGAACTGTTCACCCGGACGGTCGGCCACGCCTCGCTCACCCTGATCGCGGCCCGCCGGCGGCTGCCCGGCGAGGTGCTCGAACCGGTCTTCGACCGGGCCGTCGGAGAGGGCTGGCTGTCCCGGGTGAACGGCTACTACATGCACACCGAGGCGGGGCAGCGGGAGGCCGAGCGGATCGGCGGCGCCTGGGCCCAGTGGCTGAACGACCAGCTGGAGCAGGAGGCGGGCCGCCCCCGCAGCGCCGAACTCCGCGCCGCCGTCCACGCCATCGCCAAACGCCTCATCGCCGAGGACCTCACCGAGGGCCTCCCGTCCCGCGAACTGGGTGACCCGGCGGGGGTCGGCAAGCACTAGAGAGCCACCGGGGGCGCGCGGGGGTACCTCCCGGTGGGTGCCTCAGTCCCGCAGGGTGGCCGCGAGGAGGGCCACGTCGTCGTCGGCGGTGGGGGAGAGGCCGGTGAGGACGGCGTCCAGGAGCTGTTCGCCGCCGGCGTGCGGGGGGAGCCGCAGGTGGGTCAGCCGGGCGAGCGAGGCGTCGATGGCCTCGTCGCGGCGCTCGACCAGCCCGTCGGTGTAGAGCAGCAGGTGGTGGCCGGGCGGGCACTGCGCCGTCACCTCGGGGAACCCGCCGAACCCGGCGGCGAGCGGCGGGCCCGGCTCGACCGACAGCAGGCGGACCGTCCCGTCGGGGGCGACCAGGGCGGGCGGCAGGTGCCCGGCGCTGGCGAAGGTGCAGGTGCCGGTCCGCGGGGACATCACCACCGCGAGGCAGGTCGCCGGCCGCCCGGTGGCGAGCGGCGCGGTCAGCCGGTCCATCCGGTCCAGGACGCGGCCGGGCGGCAGGTTCCCGGCGGCGACCATCCGCAGCATCGCCTGGTAGTGGCTCATCTCGACGGCGGCCTCCAGGCTGTGCCCCATCACGTCGCCGATGGCCAGCAGGGTGCTGCCGTCCGGGCGGGCCACCGTCTCGTAGAAGTCGCCGCCGACCAGGGCGCTCGCCCCGGCGGGCCGGTAGCGGAAGGCCACTTCGAGGCCCGGGTGCGGGGCGCCGGGCTCGGCGAGGAGGGCGCGCTGCAGGTCGAGGGCGATGCCGTGCTCGCGGGTGAAGCGGCGGGCGTTGTCGATGCTGACGGCGGCCCGCAGCGCCAGGTCCGCGACCACCACGGTGTCCTCCGGGGTGAACACCGGCGAGCTGCCGGCCCGGAGCAGGGTGACCGTGCCGAGGGCGCGGCCGCGGGCCAGCAGCGGCACCACCAGACCGGAGTGCACGCCGCCGCGGCGCAGCGCCGCCAGCCGGTCGGGGTGTGCCGCGGCCCGGCCGAGGCGGTCGTCGGCCGGCATGTTCTCGATCACCGGGCGGCCGCTCTCCAGCGCCCGCCGGGCGGCCGAGCCGGGTTGGTGGTCGATGTGCTCGCCGGCCTTGCCGAGGGCCGCCGCGGTCTCCTCCAGCTCGGGTACGGAGACCAGGGAGGCGCGGCGCAGCCGCAGGACGCCGGGGAGGGTGTGCGCGGCGGGGGCCTCCTCGGGCGGCAGCACGTCCACCGAGGCGGCGTCGCCGAGCTCGGGGACGAGGAAGCTGGCGAGTTCGACGCAGGTGGTGTCCATGTCGAGGGTGGTGCCGATCCGGGTGGAGGCGCTGTCGAGCATGGCGAGCCGCTCGCGGGCGCGTTCCAGTTCGTTCTGCTGCTGCCGGGAGGCGGTCACCTCCAGCACGATGCCGGCGATGCCGACGACCGTGCCGTCCACCTCCAGCCGGTGGTAGGCGCCGTGGAAGTAGCGCCGGGCGAGCGGGGAGGGCACCCGGGTCTGGCCGCTGGAGGTGGTCTCGCGGGGTACGCCGTCGGCGAGCACGGCCCGCAGCACGTCGAGCCGGGCGTCGATGCCGGGCACGACCTCGGCGATGGTGCGGCCGATGTGGTCGGCGGCCGGGGCGCCGTTCAGCCGGGCCAGCGCGGTGTTGACGTACACGTACCGCAGGTCGGTGTCGAGGACGCCGACCGCGCCTGGTGTGCCCTCCAGCAGCTCGCGCACGGGGGACGGCAGTGCACGCCACACGTGGTCGTGGGACACCGGCGTCACCGCCTTCCGGCAGCAGGTCTGCCCTCCATCGTCGCGGGCGGGCCGGGCGGCTGCATCCGCACCCGGCCCGGCGCCGACTTGCCGCCCGCCCGGGCGCTGACAAGGTGGAGAGCGAGCCCTAGGCCCGGAGAGGGGTGCACCCGTGCAGCCGAACGACCGCGTCCGCACCGACGCCGCTCTGCTGGAGGCGCTGTTCACCCGCGCCCCGGCCGGTCTGTTCGTGCTCGATCCGGATCTCCGGGTGGTGCGCTTCAACACCGCGGCGCGCGGCATGCGCGGCATGCCGCCGGACGCCGTGGTCGGCCGGACGGTGGAGGAGTTCGCCCCCGGGTTCCCGCACGAGAAGCTGACCGAGGTCGCCAGGTCCGTGCTGGCGACCGGCAACTCGGTGCGGCGCCTGCGGGTCTCCGGCACCCTCCCGCACGACGCCGGCAAGCGGATGGTGGTGTCGCTGTCGGTCTTCCGGCTGAACGCCCCCGGCGGCCGGGTGCTCGGCCTCGCCGTGATGGCCGAGGACGTCACCGAGCAGCAGACCACCGCGGACCGGCTGGCGATCCTGCACGACGCCCAGCGGCTGATCGGCTCCACCCTGGACCCCTCCGCGACCGTCGGCGAACTCGCCGAGGTGACGATCGGGCGCTTCGCCGACGTCGTGATCGTCGACCTGCTGGACGACGTGCTGCGGGGCCGCCGGCTGCAGGCAGGCCCGGTCGCCGCGGACGCACCGCTGCGCCGGGTGGTGCTGCGCTCCGTGGAGGAGTTCCGGAGCAGGACACCGGACGGCGAGCTGACCTCCCTGCACTTCCCGACCGTGCTCAGCCAGAGCATGCACGACCACCGCCCCCGGCTGATCGCCCACCTCACCCCGGACGAGCCGCTGCTGGCGGCCGACTCGGTACGGGCCCGGCGGCTCGCCGAGGCCGGCGCGCACTCGCTGATCGTCGCGCCGCTCACCGTGCACGGCACCGCCCTCGGCCTCGCCGTCTTCGTCCGCACGGCCACCGAGGAGCCGTTCGACCAGGGGGACCTCGAACTGGCGGCGGAGCTGGCCGACCGGACGACGCTCAGCGTCCACCGGGCCTGGCAGTACCTGCACGAGCGGACCATCGCGACCGCACTGCAGCGCCGGCTGCTGCCCGTCCGCCCGCCCGACCTGCCCGCCGTCGACACCGCCTACCTGCACCTGTCCGGAGACGCGGGGGCCGACTGGTTCGACGTCGTCCCGCTCTCCGGCGGCCGGGTCGCCCTGGTGTGCGGCACGGTCGCCGGACGCGGCGTCGAGGCGGCCGCCACCATGGGCCAGCTGCGCACCGTCGTGCAGACCCTGGCCCGGCAGGACCTGCCGACCGACGAACTGCTCGGCGTCCTCGACGAGACCGTCCGGCGGCTGGCGGATGAGACCGTCCCCGAACCGGGCGAGCCGCCCGTCCTCGCCAGCTGCCTCTACCTCGTCTACGACCCGGTGACCGGCCGGTGCAGCGCGGCCGCCGCCGGCCACCCGCCGCTGGTGCCGATCGCCCGCGACGGCAGCCTGCTGGACTTCGAGGTGCCCGTCGGCCCGGCGCTCGGCCGCGGCGGCGGCGAGGGCTACGAGGCGGTCCACGCCGAACTGCCCGAGGGCAGCCTGCTCGCCCTGCACACCCGCGGCCTCACCGCCGGCTCCGACGACGGCGACCGCTCCGGCCGGAACCGGCTGCGCAGACTGCTCGCCCACCCCGACCGCAGCCTGCGCGAACTGTGCGACGACGTCGCGTACGCCGCCGTCCCGCACCGCCTCGACGAGGACGCGCTGCTGCTGCTCGCCCGGACGAAGCTCTTCGGCAGCGACCGGGTCGCGCTGTGGACGCTGCCCGCCGACCCGGCCGTGGTCTCCACCGCGCGCACCCTCGTCTCCCAGCAGCTCGCCGCCTGGGGACTGGAGACGATCGCCGCGGACACCGAACTGATCGTCAGCGAGCTGGTCACCAACGCCATCCGCTACGGCCGCGGGCCGGTGCGGCTGCGGCTGATCCGCGACCGCGGGCTGCTCTGCGAAGTCTCCGACAGCAACTCGGCCGCCCCGCACATGCGGCTCGCCCGCAGCGGGGACGAGGGCGGCCGCGGCCTGTTCCTGGTGATGCACCTGAGCCGCCGCTGGGGCACCCGGTACGGCGAGCGCGGCAAGACCGTCTGGTCCGAGCAGCCCGTCCCCGAGTCCGTGCGGGCCGCAACCATCGCATGATCAACTCGTTGGATGATCTGCAGTCCACCCCGGCTGCAGTCCACCCGGCTGCCGCCCGAACCGCGGGGCCCGTCCGACGATCCGCGCCGCGGGGCGGGACTCGACGCGAACCGCCGGACCAGCACTAGCCACCGGAGCCCGCTCCCATGGACCGCCCCACCCTGCGCCGCCCCGCGCCGCGGCCCGCCGCTCCCCGCCCGCCCGAGCCGGACGCGGTCGAGCCGCCGCGGCCGCTCCCCGGCGGCCCGCCGCGCGAGGACGCGGTGCAGAGCGACGCCGAGGAGGTCCTGGTCGTCAACTACCGCCGCCTCGCCCGGATCGCCTACCTGGTGCTGCCCGCCGGGGCCGACCGCCGCCGGCGCCTGCTGCGCGCCCACGCCGTCACCCAGCGCGCCCTGGCCGGCTCGCCCTGGCATCCCGCCGCCCGCCGCGGCCCCGCCGAGGAGCTCTACGAGGAACTGCGCGACCGCGTGGTGCGCCGCGCCCTCGGCGCCGCCCACCGGCCCGGCGACCGGGCCGTCCGGCTGCTGCCGCAGGTCTGGGGCCTGCGGCTGACCACCGCCGACGGCGGCCCGGAGGCCGTCGCCCTGGACCGCGCCCTCGCCGCACTGAGCCCGGCCGGACGCGCCGCCTACGCGCTGCGCGCCGTGGACGGCCTGCCGCCCGCCGAGGTCACCGCCGTCCTCGTCCGGGCCGGCGGGACACGCCCCGACCGGGCCCGCCGCGAGGCCGCGGCCGTCCCCGCCGACCTCGCCGCCCAGTGGGACGGCGAGCGCTTCGACCCGTGCACCGTGCGCGTCCAGCCCGGCGACCTGATCCGCCGCCGGCGCGCCGCCCGGATCGCCGCCGCGGCCCTGCTGCTCCTGCCGTTCGCCGTCGGTGCCCACATGCTCCGGCACGAGTCCCGCGCGCCCGCCCTCCGGCTGCCGAGCTCCGACGCGGTCACCGCGGCCCGTCCCGACGCACTCGTCCGGGCCGACCCCGGCCTGTGGCGCCGTACCGCCCGGCTCGACCACACCGCCTGGCCCGCCCGGGGCGACCGCACCGGCGACCGGGCCCTGCTCGGCCGCGCCCTCGCCGCCTGGGACGGCGCGGCCCCGGGCACCGGAGCCACCGGCCGCGAACCCACCGGCCGCGAACCCGGCACCGCCGGCGGTCCGCCCGCCGCACCCCCGCAGCTGCTCTACGCCGGCAGCGTCGACGGCGACGAGGTCGTGCTGCTCTCCGACGGCGGCCGGATCGCCCGCTGGACGGACGGCCGCGGCCTGCAGCTCGCCCGCGCCGACGACTCCGACGTCACCACCGCTGCCGCACTGGTGCTGCACCGCACCGGCGACGCCGTCCGCTACCTGCTCGCCCCCTGGATCTCCGAGGCCTCGCTGCGCAGCCTCCGCGCCCCCGACACACCCGCCCGCCCGCTCGGCCGGAGGGACGGCGTCACCGACCCGGTGCCCGCACCCCCGGCGGACCGATGCCAGGACCTCACCGCCCTGCAACTGCGCTCCTCCCGCGAGGTCGCCGAGAACCACGCCTTCCTGCTCGCCGACCTCGGCGGCCTCGCCCCCGCCCACCTCACCTACACCCCGCCGCCCACCACCGGGGCCGCCCGCGCACCCCGCGAGGCCACCGGGAGCGAGGCGCTGGCCACCTGGGCCCGCACCGTCTGCGCGATCCCGGAGCGCGCCCCCGGGGTGAAGGCGCTGAACGCCTGGGCCTTCGCCGTCCAGCCGCTGCCCCAGCGGGCCGGCACCGCTACCTGGGTCTGCCTGCGCACCGACCGCTGGAACGGCACCGGCTCCGCCGCCACCGAACTGCTGCTGCCCGGCGCCGCCGAACCGGCCAGGACCGGCTACGCCGAGGGCCGCGGCTGCAGCCGCTTCGACCAGGACACCGTGGCCTGGAGCCGGTGGCGCGCCCCCGACGGGCACGACCTGCTGCTCGCCGCCGCCAGCCGCCGCGTCGTCAGCCTCACCGTCCACGAGCCGGGCGCCGCCGACCGGGCCGTCCGCGACCGCACCCTGGCGGTCGACCTGCCCGGCCCGGACCGGCCCACCGTCGAGGGCGCCCGCGCGGACGGCACCCCCGTCCGCCCGCTGCCCTGACGGGCCCGCCGCGGGCACCGCCGGCGCTCACCCGCCCGGCCGCCCCGGCGGGCCGCGAACGGCCGCGCCGCATACGGTCGTCGGGATCCCTGCGCACGGCCGGACACGACGACGGGAGGCCCGGGTGGCCACGACCAGCCTGCCGGAGGAGGCGCCGCCGGCACCCCCGCCCGAGCCCGCACCGCCGCGGCGGGTCGCCCTGCGGGCCCTCCTCGCCGCGACGGGCGCCTCGCTGCTGCTGATCCTCGCGATCGTGCTCGGCAGCCGCGGACTGCGCGACTTCGACTCCGCACTGGTGCCCTACGCCGTCGCCACCGTCTTCCTCACCTTCGGCGTCGTCCACCGCTACACCGTCTGGATCTCCGCCCCCGCGGCCGCCCGCCTGTTCCGCCAGGGACGGCGCGCCGCCCTCTCCCGGCACAACCTGCGCCGGCTGCCCACCGCCCTGCCCCGGCTCGCCGTCACCTACCTGGGCTTCCAGAAGTTCCTCGGCGCCCGCTCGCACGCCCGCTGGGCCGCCCACCAACTCCTCTTCTGGGGCTGCCTGCTGGCCGCCGCCATCACCTTCCCGCTGACCTGGGGCTGGTTCACCTTCACCGCCGTCGGTCCGGACGGCCCCGGCTACCGGATGCGGCTGTGGGGCATCGAGGTCTTCGGCTTCACCTACGACAGCGCCCTCGGCTGGGCGCTCTACCACGGACTCGACCTGGCCGCCGTGATGGTGATCGGCGGCAGCGGTTACTTCCTGTGGCGCCGGATGCGCGACCGGCAGGCCGTCACCGGACAGCGCTTCGGCTACGACCTCGTCCCGCTGCTCGCCCTGATCACCGTCTCCGTCACCGGGCTGCTGCTCACCTTCTCCGAGATCGCCCTCCAGGGCGGCGGCTACCAGTTCCTGTCCGTGCTGCACATGGCGTCCGTCGTGCTCACCCTGGTCCACCTGCCCTTCGGCAAGTTCTTCCACATCGTGCAGCGCCCCGCCGCCGTCGGCATGCAGCTGTTCAAACTGGTCTCCCGCACCGACGGCGAGATCCTGCACTGCCGCAACTGCGGCCGGCCGATCGACACCGCCGCCTACGTCGCCAACCTCCGCGGCACCATGCGCGACCTCCACCTCGACTTCGACAGCTGGGCCGAGACCTGCCCCCGCTGCAAACGGGTGCTGCGCGGCGGCGCCTACCTCTCCCAGGTGAAACGGGGCTTCCGGTGACCGGCTCCGCCCGCCGCATCGACCCGGTGATCGCCCCGCCCGGCACCCGCGGCTTCCGCGACGCGGGCGGTCTGCCGGCGGCCGGCTGGCGCGCGGACCTCGGCGACGAGACCCTGGTGCCCACCCACTGCTGCTTCTGCGGCGTCCAGTGCGGCATGTACCTGCGCGTCGCCGGCGGCAAGGTCTTCGGCGTCGAACCCCGCAACCACGACATCAACCGGATGCGGCTGTGCCCCAAGGGCATCAACGCCTACCAGCAGGTCAACCACCCCGACCGGCTCACCGCCCCGCTGCTGCGCCGCTCCCGGGGCGAGCCCTTCCGCGAGGTCGGCTGGGAGGAGGCCCTCGACCACGTCGCCGAACGCATCCGTGCGATCCAGGCCGAGTACGGCCGGGACGCCTTCGGCATGCTCGGCGGCGCCAGCCTCTTCTCCGAGAAGACCTACCTGGTCGGCAAGTTCGCCCGGGTCGCGCTGCGCACCCGGCACGTCGACTACAACGGCCGGCTCTGCATGGTCAGCGCCGTCGGCGCCAACAAGCTCGCCTTCGGCATCGACCGCGCCGCCAACCCGTTCGCCGACATCCTGCAGACCGACTGCCTGTTGATCGCCGGGGCCAACGTCGGCGAGTGCTTCCCGGTGATGACCCAGTACGTGTGGGGCGCCCGGGACCGCGGCGCGGTGCTGATCGTCGTCGACCCGCGGCAGACCGCGATCGCCCGCACCGCCGACGTGCACGTGGCGCTGCGCTCCGGCACCGACTCGGCGTTCTTCAACGCGGTGCTGAACACCGTCGTCCGCGAGGGCCTCACCGACGAGGCCTTCCTCGCCGGGCACACCAGCGGCTGGGACGAGGTCCGGGCGGCCGTCGCCGCGTACACCCCCGAACGGGCCGCGGAGATCTGCGGGATCCCCGCCGAACAGGTCGTCCGGGTGGCACGGCTGTTCGGCGCCGCGCCGCGCGCCATGGCCTGGCACGCCCGCGGCATCGAGCACCACACCCAGGGCGTGGAGAACTGCCTCGCCGTCATCAACCTCTGCACCGCCACCGGCAACCTGGGCCGCCCCGGCTGCGGCTACGGCACCATCACCGGCCAGGGCAACGGCCAAGGCGGCCGCGAACACGGGCAGAAGGCCGACCTGCTGCCCGGCGGACGGTCCATCCTCGACCCGGTGCACCGCCGGCAGATCAGTGAGATCTGGGGCATCGACGAGGCCGAACTGCCCACCGCCGGAACCTCGATGACGGAGATGGTGCACCAGATGCGGCGCCGCGAGATCCGCGGCCTGCTCGGCGTCTGCAACAACCCCTTCGTCTCGCTGCCGCACCACTCCGTGGTGAAGGAGGGCTACGACACCCTCGACTTCCACGTCCAGCTCGACTTCTTCCTCTCCGAGACCGCCGCCGACGCGCACGTCGTGCTGCCGGTCACCACCTGGGCCGAGGACGAGGGCGTGATGGCCAACGCCGAGGCCCGGGTGGTCAAGCACAACAAGGCCCAGGACCCGCCGCCCGGCGTCCTCACCGACACCCGGGTGCTCTGCGAACTCGCCGAACGCCTCGGCGCCGGCGACAAGTTCCGCTTCGCCGGCTCCCGCGAGGTCTTCGACGAACTGCGCCGTGCCTCCGCCGGCACCGTCGTCGACTACCACGGCATCACCTACGAGCGGCTGGAGGAGACCGGCGGCATCGCCTGGCCCTGCCCCTCCGTCGACCACCCCGGCACCCCGCGGCTGTTCGAGGACGGCCGCACCTACCACCCGGACGGCACGGTGCACCTGCAGGTCGTCGAGTGGCACCCGCCCGCCGACCCGTACGACGACGAGTACCCGATGACGCTGACCACCGGGCGCACCGTCGCGCACTACCTCTCCGGCAACCAGACCCGGCGGCTCGGCGGACTGGTCGAGCAGACCCCGCGGCCCTGGGTCGAGGTGCACCCCTCGCACGGCTTCCGCACCGGCGACGCCGTCCGCGTCGTCACCCGCCGCGGCGCGGCCGTGCTGCCCGCGCTGGTCACCGAGGCGATCCGGGCCGACCACGTCTTCGTGCCCTACCACTGGCCGTACCCCGTCGCCGCCAACCAGCTGACGATCGACGCCCTCGACCCGCGCTCCAAGATCCCCGAGTACAAGGTGTGCGCCGTGCGGATCGAACGGGCCGAGCACCTCGACGAGGTGCCCGCACCACCCGTGCCGCCCGGGCGCACCGCCTACCCGGAGGCGCAGGCCTCGCGCACCGACCCGCTGCCGCCGACCGCCCCGCAGGGGCGCGGCACCGCCGAGAGGGGCTGACCGGATGCTCGGCAGGACCGTCTTCATCGACCCCGGACGCTGCACAGGCTGCCAGGCCTGCGTCTCCGCCTGCCGCGAGTGCGACTCGCACCGCGGCAAGTCGATGATCCACCTCGACTACCCCGACGAGGGCCACTCGGTGGCCTCGCTGCCCACCCTCTGCATGCACTGCGAGGACCCGGTCGCGCCCTGCGCCCAGGTCTGCCCGGCCGACGCGATCCTGATCACCGCCGACGGCGTCGTCCAGGAGGCCGACCCCACCCGCTGCATCGGCTGCGCGAACTGCGTCAACGCCTGTCCGTTCGGCGTCCCCAAGATCGACCTCGACGCCAAGCTCCAGATGAAGTGCAACCTCTGCTACGACCGCACCTCCCGCGGACTGGCACCGATGTGCGCCACCGTCTGCCCGACCGGCGCCCTGTTCTACGGCACGGTCGAGGAGCTCCGGGCCGAGCGGCCCGGCGTCGAGGTCTCCGCGCAGTTCGCCTTCGGTGACGCCGAGGTGGCCACCGGGGTGGCCGTCGTCGTGCCGGCCGAGCGCCGCGCACCCGTCCCGGGCGGCCTGCTGCCGTTCGTCGAGGTCAACGGGCGGCCCACGTCCGGGAACGGAGCCCCGCGATGACCGACCCGTCGGACACCGGGGGGACCCCGCTCGAACACGCGGCGCTGGTCGACCGGATCTCCGCCGACTCCCTCACCACCCGCCGCGACTACCTGCGGATCGTCGCCACCGTCTCCGGCGGCCTCGCCGTCGGCTCCACCGTCGTCGCCGCCGGCGTACTGCCCCGGCACGGCGACGGCACCGCCACCCCGCTGCGGATCGCCGACCGGATCGGCCGCGGCCAGGCCGTCTCCTTCTCCTACCCCGGCGAGGACGACCGGGCGATCGCCGCCCGGCTCTCCGACGGCACCCTGGTCGGCTGGTCGACGATCTGCACCCACCTCGCCTGCGGTGTCGTCCGCCGCCCCGACCACGGCCGCGACGGCGACCTGTACTGCCCCTGCCACGAGGGCGAGTTCGACATCCGCACCGGGGAGGTCACCGCCGGACCGCCGCCCCGGCCGCTGCCCAGGGTGCTGCTCGTCGAGGACGCCCGCGGCGCGGTCTGGGCGGTCGGCACCGCCCGCTCAGGCGAGGACCCGCAGGCCGGCCTCTGCCGCGGCCTGCGCGAACGGGACCCGGACCTCGCCGACCGGATCGGCTGCGACTCGTGACCGCCCCCGAGGAGTACCACGCCGGCAGCGAACAGCCCGGCCTCAACCGGCCGCTGCACGAACGCTACCCGCAGATCCGGGCGACCAGCGGCTACGCCGACCCGCGGGTGCACTCCCCGGGCCCGGGGCCCGGCGCGGGCGGCGAGCACGAGCCGGAGCGCTCCTCGATGCTCAGCGCCCGGGTCGCACTCGTCTGCACCGTCGTGATCGGCCAGCTCTGGGCACTGACCGTGGCCACCGACGCCTGGATGGAGGGCCGCACCGGCACCGCCTGGTGGTGCACCGGATTCTCCGCGCTCTCCTTCCTGGTGGTGCTGGGCGTCTGGTGGTACGCGCCGCGGGGCGACCGGTAGCCGGCCCGGGACGGCCGGGCGGCGGGCTCGGCCGGGCGGAGAGCCGCCCGGCCGTCCCGCCCGCCTCGTCCAGCGCGGTCACCACCGCGTTCACCGGCCACCCGGTGGTGACGGCGGGCCGCCGGCGGAGGTCGTCGAGCCCGTGGACGCCGGCCCGGTCCGTGGGCCGGTCGCCGACGGCGCGGCGGGGCCGCCGGGCGGAGGGCGGCGCCACCCGAACGGCCGGTTCGGGAGGCGGGGGCGGGCCGCCACGCCCCACGGGGTATAACTGGCAGCGTGACCACCGATCTGCCTCCCTCGACCAGACCCGTGACACTGGAGCACGTCGCGAAGGTGGCCGGCGTGTCCCGGGCGACCGTCTCCCGCGTGGTAAACGGCAAGTCCACCGTGGACCCGGAGCTGCGCCGGATCGTCGAGGAGGCCGTCGCCGCGACCAACTACGTGCCGAACTCCGCGGCCCGCTCGCTCGTCACCCGGCGCACCAACTCGGTGGCGCTGGTGGTCTCCGAGGCGGAGCGCCGCGGACAGCCGCTCGACCCCTTCGTCGGCCGGATGTTCACCGACCCGCACTTCGGCCGGGTGGTGAGCGGCGTGATCCAGGTGCTGCGGCCGCAGGGGATGGCCATGGTGCTGATGCTGGCCGACGACGCGGAGTCGCGCGGCCAGTTGCAGGGCTACCTCCGGCAGGGCCACGTGGACGGCGTGATCCTGGTCTCCTCGCACGCCTCCGACCCGCTGCCGCAGTGGCTCACCGAGGCCCGCATCCCGGCCGTACTGGCCTCCCGGCCCGCCTCCTCCGCCTCGATCGCCTACGTCGACGTGGACCAGCGCGAGGGCGTCCGGCTGGCCGTCGACCACCTCGTCGGACTCGGACGGCAGCGGATCGCCACCATCAGCGGACCGCTGGACATGCCGGCCAGCCGGGAGCGGCTCGACGGCTTCCGCGACGCGCTCGCGGCGCACGGACGCGGCGAGGCCGTCCACGTCGAGGGCGACTTCACCCAGGACGGCGGGGCCGCGGCGATGCGGGCGCTGCTGGAGCGCGCGCCCGACCTGGACGCGGTGTTCATCGCCTCCGACCTGATGGCCCTCGGGGCGCTGCCGGTGCTGTCGCGCAGCGGGCGGCGCGTCCCGGAGGACGTGGCGGTGGTGGGCTTCGACGACAGCAGCGCGGCGCTGGCCTGCGACCCGCAGCTGACCACCGTGCGGCAGCCGGTGGAGGACATGGCGGCCGAGATGGCGCGGCTGGTGCTGCGGCAGATCGCGGAGCCGGCGAAGACGATGCCGATGGTGGTGTTCCGGCCGACGCTGGTCGTACGGCAGTCCGCCTGAGGGGTGCACCACGCGCCCCTGAGACGGCGCCTGAGGGGTGCACCACGCGCCCCTGAGACGGCGCCCGTATGAGAGAACGCTTTCCCTATCGGATGCGTTAGTCAGGTGCACGCCCATTGACACCGGGGGTTTTCGGGGGCACTCTCGTGGCGCTGGTGAGAGAGCGCTCTCTCGACATCGTCGGTCCGGAGGAGGACGGCTCGTGGACCTGACCGCCCCGGAGTGGCATCGGCCGACCCTGGAGGACGTGGCCCGGCGGGCCGGGGTGTCCAGGGCGACCGCCTCCCGGGTGGTCAGCGGGTCGCACCCCGTCAGCGAGCGCCGCCGGTCGGCCGTGCTGCGGGCCGTCGCCGATCTGCAGTACGTGCCCAACCAGGCCGGCCGTTCGCTGGTGAGCCGCCGCACCGGCTCCTACGCGCTGGTGCTGCCGGAGGGCATGGGCCAGGTCTTCTCGGAGGGCTTCTTCCCCACGCTGATCCGCGGGGCCACCGCGGAACTCGAGGAGTCCGACGAGCAGTTGGTGATCCTGCTGGCCGGGTCTGCGGCCGGCCGGCGGCGGATCGAGCAGTTCGTGCGGGGCGGCCACGTGGACGGCGTGGTGCTCGCCTCGGTGCACGACCGCGACCCGCTGCCCGGGTTGCTCGCCGGCACCGGCGTGCCCGTGGTCTGCTGTGAACGGGCCTACGGCGATGCGCGGTTGCCCTGTGTGGGCGTGGACAACGCGGGCGGTGCGGCCGCCGCCGTCCGGTACCTCAAGAGGATCGGCCGCACCCGGATCGCGACCGTGGCCGGGCCCTCGTCCACGCCGGCCGGGCAGGACCGGTTGGGCGCCTACCTGCGGGAGACCGTCCGGGGGCACCGCCGTCCGCTGGTCGCCGAGGCCGACTTCACGGTCGAGGGCGGGCGGGCCGCCACCGCCCGGCTGCTGGCGGAGGAGCCGCGGATCGACGGCCTGTTCGCCGCCTCCGACCTGATGGCCGTGGGCGCGCTGGAGGCGCTGCGCCGGGCGGGCCGACGGGTGCCCGAGGACGTGGCCGTGGTCGGCTTCGACGACGTGGACTGCGCCCGCACCGCCGAGCCCGCGCTCACCACCGTGCACCAGCCCATCGAGCAGCTCGGCCGCCAACTCATGCGCCTCGTGCAGCGGTTGGCGGCGGGGGAGGAGGCCGGACCGGCGCTGGTGCTGCCCACCGCACTGGTCCTGCGCGACTCCGCCTGACCGCTCCCCCCACCCCGAGGACGGCCATGGACCACACCCGCACGCAGCCGCCGGCCCGCGGACCGCCCGCGCCGGCCGCACCGCCCCACCCGTGCACCGCAGTACCGACTCCGCACCACCCCCACCCAGCTGGAGTTCCCCATGACCACCGCACCACCGGCCGCCGCGGCGCGCCCCCACCGGGTGCTGACCCGGTTGCTCACCGCCCTCGTCCTGGCCCTCGGCGCCCTGCTCGTGCCGTTCGCGCCGGCCGCCCCCGCGGCGGAGAGCCTGCTCTCGCAGGGCAGGGCCGTCACCGCCTCCTCCACCGAGAACGGCGTGGCCTTCCCCGCCTCGGCCGCCGTCGACGGCAACGCCGGCACCCGCTGGTCCAGCGCCTTCGGCGACCCGCAGTGGCTGCAGGTCGACCTCGGCGCCACCGCCACCGTCAGCCGGGTCGTCCTGCAGTGGGAGGCGGCCTACGCGACCGGCTTCAAGCTGCAGACCTCCGCCGACGGCAGCACCTGGACGGACGTCTACACCACCGCGAGCGGCACCGGCGGCACCCAGAACCTCACCGTCAACGGCATCGGCCGCTACGTCCGGATGTACGGCACCGCCCGCGCCACCCAGTACGGCTACTCGCTCTGGGAGTTCCAGGTCTACGGCACCCCGGGCGGCGGCACCGGCGGCGGCGACGTCCAACTCTCGTACAACAAGCCCGCGGTGGCCTCCAGCAGCCAGAACGACGGCGGCTGCGGCAACTGCACCCCGAGCAAGGCGGTCGACCAGGACCCGGCCACCCGCTGGGCCACCTCCGCCTGGAGCGACCCGGGCTGGATCTACATCGACCTCGGCGCCACCGCCACCGTCCACAAGGTCGTCCTGCAGTGGGACCCGGCCTACGCCACCGCGTACAAGCTGCAGGTGTCGGGCGACGCCGTCAACTGGACGGACATCTACTCCACCACCACCGGCAAGGGGTTCAAGGAGACCGTCTCCAACCTGAACGGCACCGGCCGGTACGTCCGGATGTACGGCACCGCCCGGGTCGGCCAGTACGGCTACTCGCTCTGGGAGTTCCAGGTGTTCGGCAGCGGCGGCAGCCCCGTCACGCCGCCGCCGCTGCCGCCGAACCCGACCTTCCCGGCCGGCCGGCTGGTCTTCGGCGACGAGTTCAACGGCTCCAACGGCACCGCGCCGGACGCCGGCAAGTGGACCACCGACCCCGGAGCGGGCGTCAACAACGAGCTGGAGTACTACACCACCGGCAGCAAGAACCTGTACCAGGACGGCACCGGCAACCTGGTGATCGAGGCCCGCAAGGAGGTCACCCCCGGATCGGCCTGCCCGCGCGACCCGCTCTCCGGCAGCACCGTCTGCCAGTACACCTCGGGGCGGATCAACACCTCGGGCCACTTCGACTTCACCTACGGCCACGCCGAGGCGCGGATCAAGGTGACCGGCACCCAGGGCCTGTGGCCGGCGTTCTGGATGCTCGGCTCCGACTTCAAGACCGGTACGCCGTGGCCGTACTCGGGTGAGATCGACGTCATGGAGCACGTCGGCAAGGTCGCCGACTCGGTGTACTCGACGCTGCACGCGCCCGCTTACAACGGTGCGGGCGGGTACGGCTCGCCGTACACCCTGGCGGGCACCGACTTCGCCAACGCGTTCCACACCTACGCGGTGGACTGGGACTCCGCCCACATGACGTTCTACGTGGACGGCAACGCCTTCTTCACCGTGGACCGGACCGCCCTGGAGGCCACCCGCGGCCCCTGGGTGTACGACCACCCGTTCTACCTGATCCTCAACAACGCGGTGGGCGGCGACTGGCCGGGCGCGCCCGACGCCACCACCGTGCTGCCGCAGAAGATGCTCGTGGACTACGTCCGCGTGTACCAGTAGGTCGCCCCGCCGGTCCGGGCCTCGTCGCGAGGTCCGGGCCGGCGGTGCCCCGACCGGCCGTCAGGGGCGGTACACCGCGCCCGGCTGCGGGGCCGCCGGGGCGAGCAGCTGCGAGACCGTCACCACGGTGTAGCCGCGGCGGTGGAGTTCGGCGAGGATGCCCGGCACGGCGGGGACGGTGCCCGGGTAGATGTCGTGCAGCAGGATGATGCCGTCGCGGTGGACCTGGTCGAGCACCCGCTGCCGGATCAGCGCCGAGTCGTTCGTGTCGTAGTCCTTGGCGGTGACGCTCCACAGCACCTGGGCGACGCCGAGTTCGGCGCAGATCCTCGACACGTCCTCGTCGGTGCGGCCCTGCGGCGGGCGCATCAGCACCGGCCGCTCGCCGGTGATGCGCTGCACCGCGTCCTGGGTGAGGGAGATCTCCTCGCGGGCCTCGTCCGGCGCGATGTCGGTGAGGATCCGGTGCGTCCAGGTGTGGTTGGCCGGCTCGTGCCCCTCGGCGACGATCCGCCGGACGGTGTCCGGGTGCTTCTCGACGTGGTTCTTGCCGAGCATGAAGAAGGTCGCGTGCGCGTTCTCCTCCTTGAGGACGTCGAGCAGCTTCGGCGTGTACTCGCTCGGGCCCGCGTCGAAGGTGAGCGCCACGCAGGTGGCTTTCCGGCAGTCGACGCCCTGCACGGCGGTGTCCCGGGAGACCGCCGAGGCCCGGTCGCGGGCCTCCTTCGGTGCCGTGGTGTCGAACGAGGCGCAGCCGCCCACGGCCAGGGCGGTCGCCACCGCCGTGAGCAGAGCCGTCACCGTGCGCCTGCGAAGCCTCTTCCCGGCGGTCGTCATGGAGCCCCTCCCCTCGGACCCGCCCCCGGTCGGAGGCGTGTTCGAGGGAGACCCTAGACGTACTTACATACCGGGTATGCGGTGGGTGTCGGGGCGCGGATCAGGCCATCCAGAAGAAGACCGCGGTCATCCGCTTGTCCTCCAGCGTGCTGCCCCAGTAACCGGTCGCGGTGTGGATGATGTTGGCGCTGTAGAGCAGCAGCCGGTTGAAGCGGTGCGGGACGCGGACGTCCTCGACGAAGGCGTTCGAGGGGACGAAGCGGGTGCCCAGGGCGTCGACCAGGTTGTTGTGCGGCGCGGCGACGATGTTGCCGCCGAGCGCGCCGTTCGGCATCTGCTGGCGGTAGAAGCTGGTGCCGCAGTCCTTGGGGGCCGAGGGGTTGAGGTAGAGCACGGCGGCGTAGCGGCAGACCAGCCGCGAGTCGGTGTGCGGGCGCGGCTCGCACTCGTCCCGGCCGACCACCTGGATGCAGTTGTGGTTGACGGTGGCGCCGCCCGGCCCGGTCTCCGGCCAGATCCGGCGGGCGCCGGTGGCCTGCATCACCAGGGCCTCGACGTGGGCGAGTTCCTCCGGCTCCAGACCGGGCATGGTGCGCAGGCCCGGCCAGGTCTCCGGCTTGTGCGGGTACCCCTCGCTCCAGTCCTGGCGGGCCAGCGTGCGGGTCCGGACGGCCTCCGCGTCCGGCAGGACGTCGTCGAAGACCCAGTAGTCGCGGCCACGGGTCGGCTTGCGGTACGGCAGCACCGGGATCGCCGGCGTCCGGGGGAGGGGTGACATGGCCCCGACGGTAGCGACGGGCCCCGGCGCACCTCGCCCGTGATCAGGTCAATTGTGTGTCAAGCCGAGTTCAAGGCGGTGGCCCGCGGAGACGGCGTCAGAGCAGCCACCGCACGGCGGTGACGGCGCCCAGCACGGCGAGGCCGAGCAGCAGCAGGCCGAGCAGGGCGAATCCGGCACAGAACAGGGTGCCGTCCTCCTGCTCCGCGGCGGCGGCCCCGCGGGCCTCCTCCTGCACGTCCCACCAGCGGGCCGGCCGCCCGAGCTGCGCGGAGGCGGCCTCGCGGACCTCCGCGAGCCGGGCCCGGGCGGTCGCGGTCGGTGCCCGGTGCTCCGGGCCGCGCCAGGCCAGGGCGGCCATCCGCCGCACCGGGTCGGCGTAGCGGGCCTCGAAGGCGGCGGTCTCGGCCGGGTCGCGCTCCTCGTCCAGGTACGCCCAGCGGCCGGCCTGGGCGGGTTCGCCGTACAGCCGGTAGACCTCGGCGAGCCGCCGCCGGGCCGTCAGGTCGGCCGGGCAGGAGCCGACCAACCCGCGCAGGCGCTGGAGGGCGACGGGTGTCCGGCCGGCACGGAGGTCGGCCTCGGCCCTGGCGAGGGTGGTCTCGACGGTCACCGGAGCATGTTCGCGGACGGTGCGGCGCAGGTCAAAGGGGTTGTTCCGGCCGATCGCGGCGATCCGGACGGCCGGCTCCCAGGGGCCGGGTCAGCCGGTCGGCAGGAAGCCCTCCAGCAGCGGGGCGAGCAGGGTGGTGCGCCGCATCACGTCCATGTGGGTGGTGCGCGGCAGGACGGCGAGGCGGGCGTCCGGGATCAGCTCGTACATCTCGACCGCGTGGTCGAGGCGGACGAAGTCGTGGTCGCCGACGACCAGCAGGGTGGGGGCCCGCAGCGTGCGGAGCCGCTCGGCCGGCCAGCCCCCGAAGGCGGCCACCGCCTCGGAGACCTTGGCGTGGAAGGCGTCGAAGTGCTCCGGCTCGGGGGAGACGGCGAGATGGGCGGCGCGCATCTCGGCGAAGTCCTCCGGGGTGGGCAACCGGCTGGAGCCGGAGGGGAGTTCGGAGGCGTGGATCTCCTCGTGGTAGCCGTCCGGGCGGTAGTTGACGGAGGCGAGCACGAGGTGGTCGACCCGCTCCGGGTGGTCCAGCGCGAGCTGCAGGGCGGCGTAGCCGCCGAGGCTGAAGCCGAGGACGTCGGTGCGTTCGACGCCGAGGCGGTCGAGCAGGGCGAGCACGTCCGCGGCCAGCAGGTCGATCCGGTAGGGGCGGTCGGTGTCGCGGGTGCGGCCGTGCCCCTGGAGCTCGGGGGCGATCACCCGGCGGCCGCGGGTCAGCGCGGGCAGCAGCGTGCCGAAGCACAGCTCGACGGTCAGCAGGCCGCCGTGCAGCACGACCAGCGGCCGGCCGGTCGTGCTGCCGCGCTCCTCGTAGTACAGGTCGAGCCCGTTGACGTGCGCGTAGCTGCCCGTGGTCACGCTGGTCTCCCGTCGGCGGCGGCCGGTCCGGTACCAGTCTGGCCCGTGCCGGCCCTCAGACCGTGTACCGCTCGACGAGGGCGCACAGGGTGTCGAAGGCGGGTTTGGGCGTGTGGTCGTCCGCCGTCAGCCCGAAGCGGTGGAAGGGCCCGGGTCCGCCGCTGTCGGCGTCGCGCAGCGAGAAGTGGGTGTACCCGCTCAGCCCGAGCGCTGCCGCGTGCTCGGCGACGGTGCGGACGACCGTCTCGACGACCTCGGCCTGCCGCTGCGGCGTCCGGCCCGGGCCGGTGGGCCAGCCGTGCTCGGTGACGTGCAGCGGCAGGTGCCCGAGGCAGGCGGGCGCGAGCACGTTCTCGCGGTGGTGGCGCAGGACCGCGGCGACCGTGTCGGCGAGCTCGGCCGGCGCGACCGGGCGGAACACGTCGGGGAAGAAGTCCAGCCCCACGTAGTCGAGTTCGGCGCGGAAGTCAGGACCGCCGAGCTCGGCCAGCCCGGCGACGAAGGACGTCGCCGGGCCGAACAGCGGGGTGGTGTTGAAACCGATCCGCAGGTGGTGGTGGCCGAGTTCGCGGGCCTGGTCCCGGGCGGCGCGCACGCCGTGCACGATCGCCTCCCGGACGGCCGGGTGGTCGCCGTCCAGGAGGGGGTTGCCGGTGACGTTCGGCTCCTCCGTCACCTGCAGGGTCTGCGTCACCGCGCCGTACCGGCCGACGAGTTCGCGCAGGAAGGTGCAGTACCCGGGGACGTCTCCGGTGGCCGACCGGTACTGCGCGACCAGGTCCAGCCGGCGGCCACGGACGGCGTACCGCTCGGCCCCGGCCGGGGTGGCGGTCGGATGCGGGCCGCCGGGTGCGGTGGTGTCGTCGAAGGCGGTGTAGGCGCGGACCAGGAAGGGCCGGCCGGGGCGGCCCTGCAGCCGGTCCAGCAGGGCGGTGACGCGGTCGGGGTCGTCCGGCGGGCCGACGGCGAGGCCGCCGCTGTCGTCGCCGCAGACGCCGCCGGGGTAGATGCCGAAGAGCAGACGCTCAGTCACGGTCGCCTCCGTCCTGCTCCCGGGACGGGGTGGGGCCGGTGGGCCAGGCGAGCGTGCCGGTGCGGATCTCCTCGGCGAGCGACTCGACCCAGGCGGTCTCGGCGCGGGCGAGGGCGAGCGCGTACTCGGCCTCGATCACGAACAGCCTGGGCACGCCCGTGGCCAGGGCCTCGGCCAGGCGTCGTTCGTCCTCGGCGGTGCGTTCGCGCAGGCGGCGGGCGCGTTCCGTCAGCGCGTCGCGGGCGCGCTCGGGGCCGAGCGCGCCGAGGTGGCCGACCGCGCCGAGGAAGGGCGAGAACTCCCGTTCCGGGGTGCGGATCTGATGGTCCAGCCGGCGGACGAGCTCCTCGCGGCCGGCCCCGGTGATGCCGTAGACCGTCCGCTCGGGGCGGTTCCCGGCGCGTTCCTGGCCGCGGGCGGCCACCCAGCCGGCCTCCTCCAGGGCGGCGACGGTGTTGTAGAGGGTGCCGCGGTTGACCGCCGCGGCGTGGTGGGCGCTGCGTTCCCGCAGCTCGGCGAGGATCCGGTGCGGATGGGCGTCGCCTTCGAGGAGCAGGCCGAGCAGGGCCGGGACGATCGGGTGGTCGAGAGCGCGTCGTGGCATGGTCTAAATCTATCAGTCGAAATAGACTGTTTGGCAACGCGGAGCCGGGCCGTCCGGTCGCGGTCGCGGTCGTCCGGGCGGGCCGACGGGCCGGAACCCGGCCCTCCGAATGTCAGTGGCGGTCGAGATGATGTTCGACATGAAGGACGCAGCCGCCCTGGCCACCCACGCCGCCTATGCCGATGCCGTCGCCACCGCCGTGCAGGCGGCCGCGGCCTACTACGCCGACGGCTCCACGCCGCTGGGCGACGACGAGTACGACGCGCTGCTGCGCTCGATCGAGGCCTGGGAGCAGGCCCACCCCGGCGAGGCGCTGCCCGACTCGCCCACCGGCAAGGTGGCCGGCGGCGCCGCCCTCGGCGACGTCCCGCACAGCGTGCCGATGCTCAGCCTCGACAACGTCTTCTCCGCCGAGGAACTCACCGCCTGGGCCGCCGGCCTGGAGCGCCGCCTCGGCCGCCCGGTGGACGGCTGGTGCGTCGAGCCCAAGCTCGACGGCCTCGCCGTCGCGGCCCGCTACCGCGAGGGCCGGCTCGTCCGCCTGATCACTCGCGGCGACGGCCTCGCCGGTGAGGACATCGGTCACGCCGCCGACGCCGTCCTCGGCCTGCCGCAGACCCTCGCCGAGCCGATCGACGTCGAGCTGCGCGGCGAAGTCCTGCTCACCCAGAGCCAGTTCGAGCACGCCAACGAGGTGCGCACCGCACACGGCGCCACTCCCTTCGCCAACCCCCGCAACGGCGCCGCCGGCACCCTGCGCGCCAAGGACCGTCCCTACCGCATCGAACTCACCTTCTTCGCCTACGGCGCCATCGGGCTCGGCGGCCTCGGCCACAGCGCCCTGCTCGACCGGCTCGCCGCGCTCGGCGCCAACACCGCCGCGAGCACCGCCGCCCGCCCCGGCCGCTGCGAGGGCGTCGAGGAGGTGCGGCAGCGGATCGAGGAGATCGCCGCGCTCCGCGCCGACCTGCCGTTCGGCATCGACGGCATCGTGGTGAAGGCCGACGCCGAGGCCGACCAGGAGCAGGCAGGCGCCGGCTCGCGCGCCCCGCGCTGGGCCGTCGCCTACAAGCTGCCCGCGGTGCACAAGGTCACCCGGCTGCTCGGCGTCGAGTGGAACGTCGGCCGCACCGGCGTGATCGCCCCGCGCGCCGTCCTGGAGCCGGTCGAGGTCGACGGCGTCACCATCACCTACGCCACCCTGCACAACCCGGCCGACATCACCCGCCGCGGCCTGCTGATCGGCGACCAGGTCTTCGTCCACCGGGCCGGCGACGTCATCCCCCGGGTCGAGGCGCCGCTGGTCGACCAGCGCACCGGCGACGAGCAGCCGATCGTCTTCCCCGCCGTCTGCCCGCGCTGCGGCGACGCCATCGACACCTCGCAGCAGCGCTGGCGGTGCGTGCGGGGCCGCGGCTGCCAGGCCGTCGCCTCGATCCGCTACGCCGTCGGCCGCGACCAGCTCGACGTCGAGGGGCTCGGCGGCACCCGCGCCGTCCAGCTCGTCGAGGCGGGCCTGGTCGCCGACCTCGCCGACCTCTTCGCGCTCACCCGCGAGCAACTGCTCACCCTCGACCGGATGGGCGACACCAGCGCCGACAACCTGCTCGCGGCGATCGCCGAAGCCAGGACGCGGCCGCTGAACCGGGTGTTCTGCGCGCTCGGTGTCCTCGGCACCGGCCGCTCGATGTCCCGCCGGATCGCCGCCCACTTCGGCAGCATGGCGGCCGTCCGCGCCGCGGACGCCGAGGCGCTCGCCGAGGTCGACGGCATCGGCCCGGACAAGGCCGCCGTGATCGTCGCCGAACTCGTCGGACTCGCACCGGTGCTGGACAAGCTGGCGGCGCACGGCGTCGGTACGGCCGTCACCCCGCCCGCCGCGGCCACGGCCGCCGCCGAGGACGGCCCGGCCGGCCCGCTGGCCGGCGAGGCCGTGGTGGTGACCGGCAGCATGACCGGCCCGCTGGCCGACCTCAGCCGCAACCAGATGAACGAGCTGATCGAGCGCGCCGGCGGCAAGGCGTCCTCGTCCGTCTCCAAGCGGACGACCCTGCTGGTGGCCGGCGAGAAGGCAGGCTCCAAGCGCGCCAAGGCGGAGGAGCTCGGGATCCGGGTCATCTCCCCGGAGGGCCTGGCCGAGCTGGTGGCCGGCCTGCTGGTGGCGTAGGTCCGGTCCACCCCCTGCGGAGCCGCACTCCGTGGTTCGCCCCGGCGGTGCCGATGTCCGGCGCCGCCGGCACTTCGCCCCGGATCGGCGGCGAGTACCGCGACCACGCCGAGGAGACCGGCGCCGCCGGCACTTCGCCACCTGCCGGGTTCGGCGCGGGCAGCCGGCCCGCAGCGGCTCGGCCCCGGCCGGGCCGGCACGTCTCGCCGCAGGCCGTCAGCCGACGCCCGGGGACGCGGGTTCCCACGGTCGGACCCATGGGTCGGGCCACGCCTCGGCCGCGGCGAGCAGCGGGTCGAAGGTCGCGCCGTCGATGCTCTCGCGGATGACGTCGGCGTGACCGCCGTGCCGTGCCGTCTCCTCGATCAAGTGCAGCAGGACCCAGCGGATCGACCATTCCTCGACCTCGGCGGGAATCCACGGAGCCCTCTGCGGCACCGGAACGGCTTGCCCGAGGTCCGGAATCCCGGTGATCACCGCGTCGGTCCGATCGGCCGCCTCGGCATACATGGCCAGGATCGCGGTCAGGGTCTCGTCCGGGGCGAGCCGGAATTCGTCCGCGTCCGACTCGTCCGTCTTTCGCTGCGTCCCGCGCTGCCGCTGAAGCATGAGGTCGGTCCAGAACTCCTCGCACCGTGCGGCGTGCTTGATGAGACCGCCGATGCTCAGTTCGCTGCCGGTGGGCGCCATGCGGGCCTGCTCCTCGGTCAGACCGTAAGCGGTGACCCGCAGCGCGCGCCGCTGGTGGGCCAGGTAGGCGGTCAGCGCCGTGCGCTCGTCGGCGACGGGCGGGACGACTCTCGGCATGGCGGGGTCCTCTCACTCTGCAAGTTCTTGCAGCAATTTTCAGTGGGACTCTACTGCCGCCTTCCGGCGCACGTACAGCGTGCCGATCAACCCGATCCCGACTGCTGGCACTGACCCTGCAGGCCGCGGCGCCGGCGGGCGATGCTGCCGGGCCGAAGCCTTGCGGAAGCGCTCGGCGGCAGACCGTGGGGCGGGAAGTCCCGGCGGCGGCCGGTGCGGTTCCAGTGGTGGATCGCGGTCGCGATTGCCCGCATTGCACATCCGCCCCGGTGGCGGCGCCCGCCCGTCGGTTCGGCAATCCGCTGAATGTCTGTTAACCGGTTAGCGGTGCTTTGTCGGTGATGGCCGGAAACCGTTGACCGAACATTCCTTCGCGATAGTATGTTAATTACCGATACACGCGTGGCACCTGTCGCGGGCGCTTGTCTCCGTCACCACGGATCACACGGGAAACGGTGCCGACCACGAGTTGCGAGGTAGTGATGCCAGGGCCAGCCGTCGCACCCCGGAGCAGCAACCCCGCCGGTGCGCCCCCGCAGTCCGTTCGAGTCATGATCGTCGACGAGTCCTCCGTCATCCGGGACGGGCTGTGCACCCTGCTCGCCCCCGCCGCCGACATCGACGTGGTCGCCGCCACCGACAGCGGGGCCCGCGCCGTCCACCTGGCCGCCGTGCACGGCCCGCACGTCCTGGTCACCGGCCTGCACCTGCGCGGCATGTCCTGCCTGGACCTGCTGCGCCGGCTGGACGCCGAACGGCTGCCCGTCCGGCCGCGCCTGGTGGTCTTCGCCCAGCACGACAACGAGGACATGGTGAAGGACGTGCTGCAGGCGCCCACCCACGGCCTGCTGGTCAAGGACACCAGCCGCGAGGAACTGGCCGGTGCCGTCCGGGCCGCCGCCCGCGGCGAGGCCGTCTTCTCGCCCAGCGTCTCCCACCGCCTGGTGGAGTGGTACCGGACGGCCGGCAGCCGCCGGGTCCGCCCGGCCACCCGCTCCGCACTGCAGTCGCTGACCATCCGCGAGCGGGAGGTGCTCGGCCTGATCGCCGAGGGCCTCTCCCCGCTGGAGATGGCCGACCGGCTCTGCATCGGCGAGGCGACCGTGCGCACCCACGTCTACCGGCTGCGCACCAAACTGGAGTTGAAGGACCGTGCGCAGCTGGTGGCGTTCGCCTACCGGGCCGGGGTGGCCGCCGAGGAGGGGTTCGCGGCATGAGCCTGCGGCTCCACCGGGTGGCCGCGGACGCCCTCGGCCCGGCCGCCCCGGCCCGCTTCCGGGCGGCCGCGCCGGGCCACCGCATCCTGCCGGAGAGCGCCGCCGGGGTGGTCGTCGGCGCGGACGAACACGCCTGCCCCGGGCTGGTGTTCGGGCCCGTCCCGGAGCGCCGGAAGGGGAAGAACCGGCGACACCTCGACCTCGTCCCGGACGGCCGCGGGGCCGAGGTGGCCGGCCGCCGGCCCTCGGCGCCATCCGGGCCGATGTCGGCCGACCCGCCGACGCCGGCCGGACGGTGCCCGCCGACCCGGAGGGCGACGGGTTCTGCGCGCTCGGTCCGAAGCGCTCCCTGATCGGATGACAGGACGTCAGGACGCGCCGCCCGCCGGGACGGGCGTCGCGGCCGCGACCACGGTCTTGGGGGAGTCGTCCACGGCCCGCAGCTCCCGGGCCGAGCGGATCAGGTACAGCACCACCGGGGAGACCAGCATCCAGCCGCCGGCCACCAGCAGCACCCCCGGCACGGAGGTCGCCGCGGCCACCGGCCCGACCAGGGCCTGGCCGACCGGCAGCAGGGCGATGCTGCCCAGCCACTCGTAGGACGCCACCCGGGACATCGCCGGCAGCGGGACGTGCTGCTGCAGCGCGGTGTAGAAGTACACGTTGAACATGGCGACGCCGACCCCGCCGACCAGTGCCGCGGCGGCCACCACGGCCGTCGGGGCGGGCACCGCGAGCGCCACCAGCTGCAGGCCGTACAGCCCGAGCGGGACGAAGGTGGCACGCAGCAGGTACCGCGGCCGGTGGCGGAGGGCGATCACCCCGCCGACCACCGCGCCGAGCCCCGAACAGGCGGCGATCGCCGCCCAGGCGGAGGCCCCGCCCAGGTCGGACTTGGCCACCGCCGGGCCGAGCACCAGCACCGAGGGCAGTGCCAGCAGGTGGAAGGTCGCCGCCCACAGCACCATCGACCAGAGCCAGGTGCGGGAGCGGAACTCCTGCCAGCCCTCGGCGAGTCCGCGCAGCACCGAGGCCGACGCCTCGGCCGCCTTCGCCGCCGTCCGTGCCGCCGGACGGGCGAGCGAGAGGGCGACGGCGCTGGCGGCGAAGGTGAGCGCGTCGGCGAGCAGCGCCGCCCCGGGGCTGAAGACCGCGATCAGCACGCCGGCGACGGCCGGGCCGACCGTGTAGGCGAGGTTGTCGCTCAGCCCGACCAGCCCGTTGGCCTGCTGCAGCCGGTCGGGTTCGACCCACTCGGCGACCAGGCCGGTGGACGCCGGGCGGAAGAACGCAGCCGCGGTGCCCCAGACCAGTTGGAGCAGCACCAGGGAGAGCAGGGTGGCGTGCCCCGTCCAGAGCAGCACGCCCTGGGCGGCCTGCGAGCCGAACCGCACCAGGTCGCAGGCGACCATCAGCCGGCGCCGTTCGATCCGGTCCGCGACCACGCCCCCGACCAGTACCAGCAGGACGCCCGGCGCGATGCCGGCGGCGAGCACCAGGCCGAGTGCGCCGGCGCCGCGGCCGAGGTCCAGCACGGCGAAGGCGAGCGCGACCGGCACGATCGCGTCGCCGAGGACGGAGAGGCTCTGCCCCGTGTAGTACAGCGCGAAGTTGCGGTTGTGCAGCACCTCGGGGATCCGTGCCGGTCGCCTGCCCATCCTGCTGCCCTCTCGTCCTGGTCGGTGGCGTTCTGGTCGTGGCGTTCTGGTCGATCGTGGCGGTGCTGGAGTCGGTGGCGGTCAGGTTCCCGGCGCCCGGTCGGTGTCCGAGGAGAGCACCGCGTCCAACTGGTCCTCGTCGAGGCCGCCGAGCACCGCCTCGACGACCCGGACGGCCAGAGCCTCGACGGTCGGTGCGTCGAACAGGTCCCGGAGCGGGAGGTCGACGCCGAAGTCGCGGCGGATCCGGGCGGCCAGCCGGGTGGCCAGCAGCGAGTGGCCGCCGAGCTCGAAGAAGTCGTCGCGGATGCCGACCCGGTCACGGCCGAGCAGTTCGCCGTAGAGCCCGGCGAGGGTCAGCTCGACCTCGTCGCGCGGCGCCTCGTAGCCGGCCTTGCGGACCGCCGGGGCGGGCGCCTCGGCGAGGGCCTTGCGGTCCGTCTTCCCGTTGGCGGAGAGCGGCAGGGCGGCCAGGGCGACGAGCGCCGCGGGCACCATGTAGCCGGGCAGCAGCCGGGCGAGGTGCGCGCGGACCTCGTCCTCCGCAGGTTCGCCGGGGCCGCCCGGGGCCGGCACCCAGTAGGCGACCAGCCGGGGTTCGCCCGGGGTGTCCTCGCGCAGCAGCACCACGGCCTCGGCGACCGCGGGGTGGCCGGTCAGCACGGCCTCGATCTCGCCGAGTTCGATCCGCAGGCCGCGCAGCTTCACCTGGTGGTCGAGCCGGCCCAGGTGCTCCAGGGCGCCGTCGGGGCGGCGCCGGACGAGGTCGCCGGTGCGGTAGAGCCGGGCCGCCGGGTCGGCGGAGAACGGGTCCGGCAGGAAGCGCTCGCCGGTGAGGTCGGGGCGGCCCCAGTAGCCGGCCGCGACCTGCACCCCGCCGAGGTACAGCTCGCCGGGCCGGCCGACCGGGACGGACGAGCCGTGGGCGTCCAGCACGTGCAGCTGCGTGTTGGCGACGGGGTGGCCGATCGGCACGCCCGCGGTGTCCTCGGGCGTGCACGTCCAGCGGGTGACGTGCACGGCCGCCTCGGTCGGCCCGTAGAGGTTGTCGATCGGGGCGGTGATGCCGGCGGCCCGGCAGCGGCGCACCAGTTCGCCGGGCAGCGTCTCGCCGCTGCACAGGATCTGTCGCACGCCGCGCAGCGCGTCCGGATCGGCGCCGTCCAGGAAGACCTGGAGCATCGAGGGCACGAAGTGCACCACGGTGATCCGCTGCTGCTCGATCACCTCGGCCAGGTAGCGCGGGTCGCGGTGGCCGTCCGGCTCGGCCAGCACCAGTGCGGCGCCCGAGGTGAGCGGCACCAGCAGCTCCCAGAGCGACACGTCGAAGCCGATCGGGGTCTTCTGCAGCACCCGGTCGCGGCCGTCGACCGCGAAGGCGTCGCGCAGCCAGACGGTGTGGTTGAGCAGCCCCGCGTGGGTGTTGACGACGCCCTTGGGACGCCCGGTGGAGCCGGAGGTGTAGAGCACGTACGCCGGGTCGGCGCCGTCGCGGCCGATCTCCGGTGCGGTGGCGGGGAATCCGGCGTCCTCGCCCGGTTCGACCAGGGCGGGCAGCGGGCCCTCCAGCCGGCTCGCGAGCTCCGCGGTGCCGATCAGCACGGGCACCTCGGCGTCGGCGAGGACGTAACCGAGCCGGTCGGCGGGGTAGGACGGGTCCAGCGGCACGTAGGCGGCGCCCGCCCGGAGCACCGCGAGCAGGGCGGTCACCAGGGCGGGGGAGCGCTCCAGCAGCACGCCGACCCGGTCGCCCGGCCGCACCCCGAGGGCGACCAGCCGGTGCGCCAGGCGGTTGGCCCGGCGGTCGAGTTCGCGGTATCCGACCTGCTCGTCGCCGCGGACCAGGGCGACGGCGTCCGGGGTGCGGTCGGCCTGCTGCGCGACCAGGTCGGCGACGGTGGCGACGGCGGGCAGCTCCAGCCCGGTGGCGTTCCAGGCGGCGAGCTGCCGCTCCTCCTCCCCGGTGAGCAGCGGCAGCCGGGAGACCGGCAGCGCCGGGTCGGCGGCGGCCCCGGCGAGCAGCCGGCCCAGGTGGCCGTGCAGCCGCTCCACGGTGGCCTGCTCGAAGAGGTCGCGGTCGTACTCGTAGGCGATCCGCAGTCCGCCGTCCGCGCCCGTCTCCAGCACCACGCACAGCTCGGCCCGGGCGCCGGAGGTGTCGACCTCGGCGGTGCGGGCCCGCAGCGGGCCGGGCCCGTCGCCCGCCGGGTGTGCGTTGAAGGCGAACAGCACCGGAGTGAACGGGCTGCGGCCGCCGCGGCCGGGGGCGAGCTCCTCCACCAGCCGTTCGAACGGCGCCTCCTGGTGCTCGAAGGCGCCGAGCACCCGCTCCCGGACCTGTCCGAGCAGGTCGGTGAAGGCCGGATCGGCGGAGAGGTCGGCCTGCAGCAGCAGGGTGTTGAGGAAGAAGCCGGCGGCGGACTCGAACTCGGGTCGACCGCGGCCGCTGACCGGCACCGCGACCGGGACCCGGGGGCTGCCCGTCCAGCGGTGCAGCAGTGCCTGGAAGCCGGCCAGGGCGGTCATGAAGAGCGTGCTGCCCGCCGACCGGCCGAGGGCCTCCAGCGCGGCGGTGAGGTCCGCGGGCAGGGTGCGGCGCAGGACGGCGCCGCGCCCCCGGCCGGCGGCGCGCGACCCGTCCACCGGCAGCTCCAGCGGTTCGACGCCGGAGGCGAGTTCGGACCGCCACCAGGCGAGGTCGGCGTCGACCGCGCCGGAGCCGGCCCGCTCCTGCTGCCAGGCCGCGAACTCCCGGTACTGTCCGGGCTGCCCGCCGAAATCCGGTGCGCGGCCCGCCGAACGGGCCCGGTATGCCTGCCAGAGCTCGTCCAGCAGCACGTCCACCGACCAGCCGTCGCTGTTGATGTGGTGCTGGGCGAGGACGACCCGGGCGGCGCCGCCGGGCAGCAGGACGGCGGCGGCCCGCAGCACCGGGCCGTTCTCCAGGTCGAACGGCAGATCGGCCTCGGCCCGTGCGGTGGCGGCGAGTTCCTGCTCCGCCTCGGCGGCGGGCAGGGCGGTCAGGTCGACGGTCCGCACCGGGACGGCGGCGGGCGGGTCGACCACCGGGCGGAGGTCCTCGCCCTCGGCGGTGTAGCGGGTGCGCAGTGCCTCGTGCCGCTCGACGAGGTCGCCGAGGGCGGCCGCCAGCGCGTCGGTGTCCAACTCGCCCGGCCAGTCGACCTGGTGGCAGATGTGGTAGGCCGGGTTGTCGGGCTCCAGCCGGTGCAGGAACCAGAGCCGCCGCTGCCCGGGCGAGAGCGGCGCCGGTGCCTCCGCCGGACCGGGCGGGGCGTCCGCGGCCTCCAACCGGTCGAGCAGGGCCTGGCGCTGCTGCGGGTCCAGGCCCGCGAGCAGTTCCTCGATGCCGTCCATCGCCGTCTCCTCCTCGGGCGGGCCGGGTGCTGGCTGGTCAGCGGGCCGTGGCGACCCAGACGTAGTGCTCGGAGTTCGGGCCGTACGGCGACTCGTCGTAGCCGCCGTACTCGCGCTCGATGGTGAAGCCGGCCTGCTGCAGGGTGCGGCGGACCTCGTTCGGGTAGCGGTAGTAGTTCTTCCGGAAGGTGTGCCGGCGCTCGGTCACCAGTCCGTCCTCGTCCAGCAGTTCGCTGACCCGGCGGCGGGTGATGGACTGCTCCTGGAGGTCGTAGGTGTTGTAGTCCCACATGGCGATCCGCTGCCCGGTGCCGGGGTGACGGATCTCGCCCGCGAGGTAGAGGCGCTCGCTGTACTTGGCCATCTCGTCGAAGCGGAAGTACGGGATGCCGGAGACGAACCGGCCGCCGGGGGTGAGGTGTTCGCGGACGGTGGCGAGGGCCTCGGCCCAGTCCTCGTCGTTCGCGCAGTGGAACAGCGGCTGCCCGGCGGCCAGGATCAGCGGGAAGCGCTCGCCGAGGCGGACCGTCCGCAGGTCGCCCTCGACGAAGCGCACCGCGGACTCGTCCAGGCCCTCGGCGACGGCGTTGCGGCGGCCCTGCTCCAGCATCGAGACGGACAGGTCGACGCCGACGCCGCTGCCGGCGATCCGCACCGCGGGCAGCAGCACCCGGCCGGTGCCGGCCGCGAGTTCGAGCACGGGACCGCCGAACTCCTTCACGGTGGAGAGGAAGAACGGCAGGTCGAGCTTGTTCAGCCCGGCCCACAGGGTGTCGTACAGGTCGGCCTCGAAGAAGTAGTCGTCGTCGGCTGCGGGCTGGGGCGTCGTCCCGGTGGTCATCGGATCTCCTCGGTCGTGGCGGTGGCGGTGGCGGTGGCGGTGGCTGTGCCGGTGTCGGTGGTGGCCGTGCTCGTGGCGGCGCGGGAGATCAGGGCCCGGATCTGCTCCTCGGAGAGGGCGGCCATCCGGGCGCGCAGGCGGCGGTCGGTCTCCTCCTGCGCGGCGGCCAGTGCGGGGTCGACGGCGCCCGCGGCGAGCCGGGCGACGGTCGGGAAGCGGAACAGCGCGTGCAGCGGCACCTCCACGGCGAAGGCGCGGCGCACCCGGCCGAGCAGGCGGGTCGCCAGCAGCGAGTGGCCGCCGAGTGCGAAGAAGTCGTCGTCGGCGCCGACCTCGGACAGGCCGAACACCTCGGCCCACAGCGCGGCGAGCCGGGCCTCGGTGCCGGGCCGCGGTGCCCGGAACGGCGGGCGCAGCGCCCCCGGGTCGGGCAGTGCCGCCCGGTCGACCTTGCACGCCGGGGTCAGCGGCAGCGCGTCCAGCACCACGAAGCCGGCCGGCAGCATCGGCTCCGGCAGCCGCTCGGCGAGCCACTCCCGCAGTCCCTCGGGCGCGACGGTGCCCCGGCCGGGCACGGTCAGGTAGCCGACCAGCGCGGCGTCGCCGCCCGCGGGGGAGTGCAGCACGACCACGGCCTCCGCGACGCCCGGGTGCTCCACCAGGCGGGCCTCGATCTCGCCCGGCTCGATCCGGTGGCCGCGGAGCTTGACCTGCCGGTCGGCGCGGCCGAGGAAGTCCAGCCGGCCGTCGGTGCGCCAGCGGACCAGGTCGCCGGTGCGGTAGAGCCGGGCGCCCGGCGGCCCCTGCGGGTCCGGGACGAACCGCTGCCGGGTGAGCTCCTCGGCACCCAGGTAGCCGCGGGCCAGGCCGGCGCCGCCCAGGTACAGCTCGCCGACGGCGCCGCGCGGCACGAGTGTGCCGTCCGCGGCCAGTACCCGGGCCACGACGTTGTCGATCGGCCGGCCGATGTCCGCGGGCCCCTCGCCGGTGCCCTCCGGGGCGACCTCGCCCTCGGTCGCGACCACCGCGTTCTCGGTGGGCCCGTAGTGGTTGACCACGGTGAACGGCAGCCCGGGCCGCGGCCGGCGGCGCAGCAGCTCGCCGCCGGTGAGCAGCGAGCGCAGCGGCAGCGCCGTGCAGCCCTCCTCGGCGAGCACCGCCTCGGCCAGCGGCGTCGGCAGGAAGGCGACGGTCGCCCCGGAGCCCGCCAGCCAGGCGGTCAGCCCGGCCGGGTCGGTGCGGACCGCCGCGTCGACCACCGCGACCGAGGCCCCGGCGGCCAGGTAGGGCCACAACTCCCAGACGGCGGCGTCGAATCCCTGTGCGGCGAGCATGGTGCCGCGGTCCTCCGGGGTGATCCGGTGGCGGCGGTTGTGCCAGTGGCAGAGGTTGAGCAGGGCGCGGTGCTCGACCAGGACGCCCTTGGGACGTCCGGTGGAGCCGGAGGTGTAGATGGCGTAGGCGAGGTCGTCCGCGGCGGCGGGCCGGTGGTCGGCGCCCTCGGGCTCGCCGGCGGCGGGCTCGGAGGGTTCGGCGGAGGTCGCGGCGTTGGGGTGCTCGGCGTCGGTGAGCAGCAGGGCGGCAGCGGAGGCCGGCAGCCGGTCGGCGCACCGGGTGTCGGTGACGACCAGCGGGGTGCCGCTGTCGGCGAGCATGTGGGCGAGCCGGTCGGCCGGGTACTCCGGGTCCAGCGGTAGATAGGCGCCGCCGGCCTTCAGTACGGCGAGCAGCGCGCCGACCAGCTCCGGCGAGCGCTCCAGGCAGACCCCGACCAGGGTGCCGGGGCCGACCCCGCGGCCGGTCAGCCGTTCGGCCAACCGGTCGGCGTACGCGTCGAGTTCGCCGTAGCCGACGGCGCGGTCGCCCTGCACCACGGCCGGCCGGTCGGGCGCGGCGGCGGCGTGCCGGGTGACCAGCTCGTGCACCAGCGGCGCGGTGGGGTGCGGAACGGGGCTGCTACCGAGCGCGGCGAGTTCGGCGGTCTCGCCGGCGCCGGGGGCGGCCAGGTCGGCGAGCGCGGCGGTCGGGTCCGCGGCGGCGGCGGCGAGCAGTGCGGTGATCCCGGTGAGCAGCCGCTCGGCGGTGGCGCGGTCGAACAGGTCGGTGCGGTGGTCGAGTTCGAGTCCGAGCGTGCCGTCCGGGAGCTCCCGGGCGAACAGGTCGAGGTCGAAGCGGGCCGCGCCCGGGTCGAAGGGGAACTCGCTCGCCCCGGCCGGTCCGAGGTCCAGCCGTGGCGGCGGGGTGGAGAGGTAGGAGAGGGCGACGGACACCAGCGGCGGGCGGCTGAGGTCGCGGGTGGGCGCCACCGCCTCCACCAGCCGGTCGAAGGGCACGTCCCGGTGGTCCGCGGCGGCGAGCACCGACTCCCGCGTCCGGGCGAGGAGTTCGGCGAAGGACGGATCGCCGGAGAGGTCACCGCGCAGCGGCAGCAGGTCGACGAAGAACCCGGCGAGCCGTTCCAGTTCGGGCCGGTCGCGGCCGGCCATCGCACCGCCGACGGCGATGTCCGTGCTGCCCGTCCAGCGGGCCAGCACGGCCTGCAGGCCGGCGAGGACCGCCATGAAGAGGGTCGCCCCCTCGCCCTTGGCGGCCGAGCGCAGCGCGGCCGTGGCGGCGGCGGGCAGCACGGCGGACACCCGGGCACCGGTGAAGGCCTGGACGGCCGGCCGCGGCCGGTCGGTGGGCAGCTCCAGCGGGGCGAGCCCGGCGAGCCGCTCCGTCCACCAGCCGAACGAGGAGCCGGTTCCGGTGGTGTCGTGCCGCGCCTCCCAGACGGCGAAGTCGGCGTACTGGAGCGGGGGTTCGGGCAGTGGTGAGGGCTCGCCGCGGAGCAGCGCCGGGTAGATCGCGGACAGTTCCTCGCAGAGCACCGCGAGTGTCCAGTGGTCGGCGACCAGGTGGTGGACGGTGAGGGCGAGGACGTGGTCCTCCGCCGCCAGTTGCAGCAGTCCGGCCCGCAGCAGCGGCCCCTGCGCCAGGTCGAAGGGGACGGCGCAGTCGTCGGCGAGCAGGCTGCGCGCGGAGTCCAGGGTCTCCTGCTCGGAGCGGCCCGGGGTGAGCTCGGCGACGGGCAGGGCGAGCCCGGTGGCGGGCTGCGGGCACTGCACCGGTGTGCCGTCGGCGGTGGTGCGGAAGGCGGTGCGCAGCGACTCGTGCCGGACGAGCAGGGTGTCGAGGGACCGGCGGAGCACGGCGGTGTCCAGCGGACCGCGCAGCCGGAACGCGGTCGACACGTGGTAGGCCGCGGTGCCCGGGTACAGCTGCTCGACGAACCACAGCCGGCGCTGGGCGGCGGAGAGCGGCGCGGGCGCGTCCCTCTCCGGCCGCGGCGGGATCCGGTCGTCGGCCGCAGAGCCGCCGGCCGCCCCGCGCAGTCGCCGGGCGAGCAGCGAACGGACGCCGGCCGCACGGGCGTCGGGCGCACCGGTGTCGGTCGAACGGGCGTCGACCGTACGGGCGTCGGGCGGGGCTTCGGCTGGGTCGTGGACCATCGGGCAACACCTCTTCGGCTGGGGCGGGCCCTTCGGGCCGGGACGGGCGCGCGTGCGGGGTGCAGTGGCCGTGCTCGGCACCGCCCGCGGACGGCGGCGTGGTGCGTCGCGCCGCCGTCCGCGGGTCGGCGTGGCGGACGAACGGGTGCCCGTGCCGGGTCGTGCCGGCCCTGGGCGTGGCAACCGGCGGGGCGTGGTGCGATGCGGTGCCGGGGTGCCGGGGTGCCGGGGTGCGGTGGGTGTCAGGGTGCGGCGGCGCGGATCAGTTCGGCGGCCGTCCGGACGACCGGCTCCCGGACGACGTCGTAGTGGCCGCCGGGGACCTGCCGGAGGTGCAGCGGGCCGCTCACCCGCGCGCGCCACTCGGCGGGGTCGACGGCGGAGTCCTCGGCGTGCAGCAGGGTGACCGGTCCGGCGTACGGGCCGGGCACGTGGGCCTGCATGGCGCGGGTGGCGGCCCGGTAGCCGTGGTGCCGGGCGGCCAGGTCGGTGCCGTCCAGCCCGAGGTCGATGCCGTGCTCGCGCAGCGCGGTGACCGCTGCGTCCAGCGCCTCGTCCGGCGGGAGCCGCCAGACCGCGGGGTCGACGGGAAGCCGGTCGCCGGGCAGGGCGTCGGGTCCGGCGGAGTCCACCAGGTCGGCGACGAAGCGCTGCAGGGTGGCCGGGCCGTCCCAGGCGGGCACCGCGGCCGGCCAGCTCATGGTGTCCAGCAGGACGACCGGCGGCGCCGCCCCGGCGGTCGCGAGCCGGCGGGCCGCCTCGTACGCGACCAGGCCGCCGAAGGACCAGCCGGCGAGCACCGCCGGGCGGTGTCCGGCGGCGGCCAGCAGCGCGAGGTAGCCCTCGGCCGTCGACTCCACCGTGATGGGCCCGTCCGGCCGTTCCTCGGCGGCGACGGCGAGCACCGGCCGGCGTCCGGCCAGCAGCCGGGCCAGCCCGGTGTAGCAGAACACCCCGCCGCCGATCGGCGGGCACAGCACGACGGCGCCTGCCCCGCGGTCGGTACCGGGGTGCAGTTCGACCAGGGTGCCGCGGGCGGCCGGTGGCACGGAGGGGCGGCCGCGGCCGGCGCGCAGCGCGTCCAGCAGGGCCTGCTTCTGCGGCGAGAGGGAGGCCACCCGGCCGTCGGCGGGCGGCACGGCGGGTGCGGGTGGCACGCTCGGTCCGGGCGGCACGGTCTCCTCCTGCGCGGTCGACGGGCGGCGGACGGTCACGGCCGGGGCGCCCCGGCCGGCACCAGGCGGTGCCGGTGCAGCGCCTCGTAGTGCGGGAGCTGGGCGCGGTGGTAGTCGGCGAGCAGCGGGGTGTTCGCCACCGTGTGCGGGTAGCTGCGCTCGGAGCGGACGAAGCCGGTGCTCCGTTCCGCGTCCACGTGCCAGCGCTGCGCCCTGCCCCAGCTGTCGTGCGCACCGGCCCGCCAGCTGAGGTCCTGCGGGCGGTGGTCGAGTCCGGCGCGCTCGCAGTAGGCCCGGACGGTGCCCTCCGGGTCGTCCAGCAGCGCGTCCGAGTCGACCACGGCGGGGACGGACCCGGTCTCCGCGGCGACCGCGTCGAAGAGTTCGCGCAGCCGGCCGAAGCCGATCTCCGGCTCGGTGAGCGCGGGGTTGAGCGCGTAGTGCGAGGCGATCACCTCGTCCGGGCGGCGGATGATGAACGTGTGCCGCACCTCGGTGAGGAACCGGGGGTCCGCCAGGACGCCGGGGTAGTGGAAGTCGGTGGTGTCCTTGAAGAACACCAGGCGTTCGCGGGAGAGCCGCAGGATCGCGGCGATCAGCTCGGCCTCGCTGCGCACGGCCGTGCCGTCGACCTCCGTGCTGCCGAAGTCCGCAAGGTGCGAGAACGGTTCGTGCAGGGTGACCACGCCGGGGCGCTGCATCATCATCCGCAGGAATGCGGTCGACCGGGAGCGGGGTGCGCTCCACAGTGCGATCGCCCCGGTGGTGGTCGGCGGTTCCTCCGCACTCATGGCGCATTCCTTTCCCGGGTGGTTCGGTGCGGCGAGGCTAGCAACGCCCGGGGCCGGCCCGGAACCCCGGAATTGCTGTGGGCGGCACGCCGTTTCGGCCTGTCAGCGCCATGCTTACGACCGCGACCTGCGGAGCCTGTTCCCGCGCGGTGGCGGGCGGTGGAATTCCGTTGACCCGCGGCCGTGGAATTGAACGATTCGGGTACGCCCGCGGATCGGACCGAAGCATTCCGTTGACCGGGAAATCACTGCCGGGGCGGAGGCCGAACTCCGGTGATTCCGGCTAGCTTTCGATGCAGCAGTGCGGCCGAGTCCACGTGAAGAGGGAATGTGACCGACACATCCACACCCCCCGGCACATCAACACCGCAGGCCAGTGCACCGCGCTACCGCGTGGTGGAGCTGGCCGCCCACCGCAACAACCAGGCCGCCACCCGGGTGCACACCACCGGGGCGGGCGGTTTCAACGTCTGGCGCAACTCCTTCCCCGCCGAGCACCTGCCCCCGGGCGGGTCCGAGGTGGAGGTCGGCGGGGTGCCGTTCAGCTTCCCGCCGGTCGGCGAGGGCGACGACAACGTGCGCTGCGACGGCCAGTTCGTCGAGGTGCCGGCCGGCCGCTACGACTGGATCCACCTGCTCGCCGCCGCCGAGCGCCGCACCGAGGACACCGTCGAACTGCACTACGCCGACGGCTCGGTGGACAGCGAGTGGCTGCGCGTCTCGGACTTCTGGTCGGCGCCCGCCTGGTTCGGCGAACTGCCCGCCCTCCGGACGCCCGTCATGCACTACCCGTACCACGTGCAGCCCGGGCTCAGTGCCCACCTGTGGGCGCAGCGCGTCCCGGTGCCGCGGCGCACCGCGCTGGCCGGCCTGCGGCTGCCGCGGAACATCGCGGTGCACCTCTTCGCCGCGACCGTGCAGGAACCGCCGCCCGGCACCGCCGGGCTGCCCGCCACCCACCGGGAGGAGGACGGCCGTGACCACTGACCACCCGCCCCGGGTGCACCACATCACCGGTGCCCCGCCCGAGTTCTGGTACCGCGACCTGGCCAGCTGCCTGCAGGCGACCTTCGGCTCGGTGCTGCTGCGGGCCGGCCACGACCCGCTCGAAGTCCTCGGCACCGCCTGGCAGTTCCTGTACCGCCCGGGCGAGGTCCGCTCCGAGGAGTTCTACTTCCCGACCCGGCACGAGGACGACCTCGGCCGCGGCATCGCCCCGCACCACCCGCTGACCTCCGCCTGGCGGGTCCCGGACGACCCGGCGGACCCGCTGGTCGGCCTGCGCGCCGCGCTGGACGCCGACCGGCTGGTCATCGCCGCCGTCGACAACCACCACCTGCCGTTCCGGCCCGCCTACCACGACGTCCACGCGGCCCACCTGGTCACGGTGTTCGGCCTGGACGAGCACCGCGGGCTGGTGCACGTCGCCGACGCCACCCCGCCGGCCTTCCGCGGCGCCGTCCCGCTGGACGCCTTCCTGGCGGCCTGGGACTCGGCCAACCCCTCCGACGTGCAGGACGCCTTCTTCAGCGACTCCCGGATCGGTCGGCGCTGGCTGGACGTCCGGGTCGGCGGCCCGTACCCGGAGACGACGCCCGCCCGGCTCGCCGCGGTGCTGCGCGTCGACGCCGAGCTGTTCACCACCGGCAAGGCCGACGGGCCGGACGGCGCCGCGGGCCTCGCCGGCCTCGCAAGGTTCACCGAGGAGCTCGTCGACCGGTCCCGGGCCGGCGACCCGGCGGCGATCCGCGACCTCTACCCGTTCGGCTGGGGCATGCAGGCGCAGGCCTCGCTGCACGGCGAACTGCTCCGCCGCCTCGGCGCCGCCTGGCGGCTGCCCGTCCTGGCAGGGGCGGGCCGCGCCGTGGAGAGCGTCGCGCATGCCTGGACGGGCGTGCGGATGACCGGCGCGCACGGCCGGGACGACCCGGCGGCCGCCGCCGGCGGCCTCGCCCGGCACACCGCCGTGCTGCGCCGCCGCTACGCCGAGGCCGTGGAGGCCGTCCACGAGGCGCTCGACGCGCTGCCGGGCCCTGCCTGAGCGACCCCGCCCGGACGCCGCGTGCCGAGCATCCCGTTCCGGACATCCCGTTCCGGGCACCGCTTTTCGAGTGCCGCACCCCCACCGCGATCCCCGAGGAGTCCCGCATGAACAGGCTCGCCGTGCTCGGCGGCCCCCCGGCCGTACCGCGCGAGCAGCGCGACGTCGAATGGCCGGTCATCGACGACGAGGACCGCAAGGCCGTGCTGGCCGCCCTGGACGGCGGCCGGCTGGTCTCCAACGCCGACGGCGAGACCCCGGTCAGCGCCCTGGAGCGGCGGTGGAGCGAGCGGTTCGGCTTCGCCCACACCATCGCCGTCTCCAACGGCACCGCGGCGCTGTCGCTGGCGCTCTCCGCGCTCGGCGTCGGGCCCGGCGACGAGGTGATCGTGCCGGCGCTGAGCTTCATCGCGACGGGCCTCGCGCCCGTCCACCAGATGGCCGTGCCGGTCTTCGCCGACATCGACCCCGTGACCTTCAACCTCGACCCGGACGACGTGGAGCGCCGGATCACCCCGCGCACCCGGGCGATCCTGCCCGTCCACCTCCACGGCGCCCCCGCCGACCTGGACCGGCTCGGCGACATCGCCCGCCGGCACGGCCTCGCCCTGGTCGAGGACGCCGCCCAGGCCCCCGGCGCCCTGCACCGCGGCCGGCCGGTCGGCGGGATCGGCGAGTTCGGCGCGTTCAGCCTCCAGGTCACCAAGAACATCCCCACCTGCGGCGAGGGCGGTCTGCTGGTCACCGCCGACGACGCGCTCGCCGAAACCGCCCGCAAGGGACGGCAGTTCGGCGAGGTCATCGAGCCCGGCCGGGACCGCGACTACATCTCCTACCGGCTCGGCTGGAACCACAAGATCAACGGACTGCAGGCCGCCTTCGCCTCCTCCCAGCTCGCCCGCTTCGACGGCTACGAGCAGGTCCGGCAGGAGAACATCACCCGCTTCCTCGCCCGGCTCGACGGCCTGCCCGGCCTCACCGTGCCGACCGCGCTGCCCGGCACCGTGCACGTCTGGCACATCCTCAGGTTCCGCTTCGACCCCGCCGCGGCCGGCCTCGACGGCATCGCCCCGGGCCGCTTCCGCACCGTGCTGCGCCGGCTGCTGCGCGCCGAGGGCGTTCCCGTCTCGCAGTACCAACTCGTGCCGCTGCCCGAGCAGATGGTCTTCCGCGACCGAGAGGGCTTCGGCAAGGGCTACCCGTGGACGGTGCTCGGCGGCGACGCCCCGGAGCCCGGCGACCACCCCGTCACCCGGGCCGTCATCGAGGACTCGCTGACCATCCAGAAGCGCCACCTCAACCCCGCCTCCGGCCCGCTGCTCCAGCACTACGCGGACGCCTTCGAGAAGGTGTGGGCCAACCTCGACACGGTGGCCCGGCTCGCGGCGGCAGCCCGATGACCGCGCCCGCCGGCGCCCCCGTACCGCGCTGCAGCGCGGAGGAGTTGGCCGACACCGCCCGCCGGGTCCGGGAGCACGTCGTCGACATGTGTGCCGGCCCCGAGGGCGGCCACCTCGGCGGCGCCTTCTCCAGCACCGAGATCCTCACCGCGCTGTACTTCGCCGTGCTGAACACCGACCCGGCCGACCCCGCCGACCCGGACCGCGACCGCTTCGTGCTCAGCAAGGGCCACGCCGCCGTCGGCCTCTACGCGGTGCTCGCCGAACGCGGCTACCTGCCCACCGCCGAGCTCGCCGACTACGGACGCCCGGGCACCCGCCTGATGGGCCACCCCGTCCGGGCCGTCCCCGGGGTCGAGATGCCCACCGGCTCGCTCGGCCACGGCCTCGCCCTCGCCTGCGGGTTCGCCCTCGGCCAGCGCCTCGACGGACGGGCCGCCCGCAGCTTCGTGCTGATGGGCGACGGCGAACTCCAGGAGGGCTCGGTCTGGGAGTCGGCGATCGCCGCCGCCTCGCTGCGGCTGGACAACCTGGTCGCCGTGATCGACCGCAACGGCCTCCAACTCACCGGCCCCACCGAGGGGAAGGCCCCGATGGCGCAGCTCGCCGAGCGCTGGCGCAGCTTCGGCTGGGCCGTCCGCGAGAGCGACGGCCACGACCCGGCCGCCCTGGTCGAGCACCTGGGCTCCGCCCCCTGGGAGCCCGGCCGCCCCAGCCTGCTGATCTGTCACACCGTCAAGGGGCGTGGCGTGCCGTTCCTGGAGGGCCGGCCCGCCGCCCACTACGTCACCCTCTCCGCCCGCAACCACGCCCGCGCCCGCGCCGCGCTGCGCGCCGCCGCACGAGCTGCCGCCACCGCCGGGGAAGACACCGTCACCGCAGGGAGGCCGGCATGAGCTGGTCCGCGCTCGCCACCGCCCCGCCCCAGCAGACGCCGCCCCAGCAGACGCCTTCGCAGCAGGCCCCGCCACCGGAGGCCACCCGGACCGCCTACCGGGACCGCCTGCTGGCCCTGCTGCCCACCGACCCCCGGCTGATCTGCCTCGACACCGACACCGGCCTGTTCGGCCCCGACCAGGTGGCCGCCGCCGGACGGCAGTACCTGGACCTCGGCATCGCCGAGCACAACCTGATGGGCATCGCCGCCGGCCTCGCCGCGAGCGGGCGGATGCCCTTCGTCAACACCATGGCCGCCTTCGCCGCCACCCGGGCGCTGGAGGCCGTGAAGATCGACATCGCCTACCCGGGCCTGCCGGTGCGCATCATGGCCACCCACGGCGGCCTCGCCGCCGGCCACCTCGGCCCCACCCACCAGGCCCTGGAGGACCTCGCGGTGATGCGGGCACTGCCCGGCATGACCGTGGTGGTGCCCGCCGACGCCGCGCAGGCCGCCGCCTTCGTCGACCGCAGCCTCGACCTGCCCGGTCCGCTGTACGTCCGGCTCGGCCGCAAGGCCACCCCCGCCCTGCCGGCCGGCACCCCGCCGCCCGTCCTCGGCCGGGCCCAGACGCTGCGCAGCGGCCGGGACGCGGTGCTCGCCGCCTGCGGCCCGTACCCGGTGCAGGCCTGCCTGGCCGCCGCCGCCGAACTCGCCGCCGAGGGCGTCGAGTGCACCGTGCTCAACGTGCACACGCTGCGCCCCTTCGACACCGCCGCGCTGGTCGAGGCCGCCGACCACAGCGGGCTGGTGGTCACCGTGGAGGAGCACTGGCGCAGCGGCGGCCTCGGCGGCGCGGTCGCCGAGGCGCTGGCCGAGGCCGCGCCCGCCCGGGTGCTGCGGATCGGCATGCCCGGCACCTTCACCGACACCGTCGGCGGCCACGAGCACCTGCTCGCCCACTACGGCATCACCCCCGCCCGGGTCGCCGACACCGTCCGCGGCGCGCTGGGCATCGGCCCGGCCCCGGCCATCGACTGACGAACCGTCAGACCCATCAGTCCAGACCTGCTCACGAGAGGAAACCCGATGCCCGCGACCGACGTCCTCGCCTGTCCCAGCTGCGAGGCCGACGTGGCCTTCGCCGTCCCGCCGGTGCTCGCCGAGATCACCGAATGCGCCGAGTGCCGCACCGAGTTGGAGGTCGTCGCCACCGACCCGGTGCTGCTCGCCCTCGCGCCCGAGGTCGAGGAGGACTGGGGCGAGTGAGCGGGGCCTCCCCGAGGCCCCGGATCGCCCTGCTGGCCTCCAGGATCGGCTTCGAGGAGAAGCGGATCCTGGAGGCCCTGGCCCGGCACGGCCTCAGCTGCACCCACCTGGACACGCGCTCCCTGCACCGGGAGCCGGACGCCGCCCCCGCACCGTGGGACGCCGTCCTCAACCGGGAGATCTCCGCCACCCGGGCGCTCTACGCCGCGCTCGCCCTCGAAGCCGCCGGGACGAAGGTGCTCAACAGTGCCGCCGCGACCGAGACCTGCGGCGACAAGTGGCGCACCTCGGTGGCGCTGCGCCGGGCCGGCGTGCCCACCCCGCGGACCGCCCTCGCCCTCACCGCGGAGGCCGCCGAGGCCGCCGCCGAGGAGCTGGGCTACCCGGTCGTCCTCAAGCCGCTCACCGGCTCCTGGGGCAGGCGGGTCGCCCTGCTGCGCGACCGGGACACCGCCCGCAGCCTGTTCGAGTACTGCGAGGCGATGCCCTCGCCGGCCGGCCGGCTGGTCTACCTGCAGGCGTACGTCGACAAGCCGGACCGCGACATCCGGGTCGCCGTGATCGGCGGCCGCGCGGTCGCCGCGATCTACCGCCGCTCCGCGGACTGGCGCACCAACGTCGCCCGCGGCGCCACCACCGAACCCTGCCCGCTCACCGACGACCTCGCCAAGCTCGCCGTCGCCGCCGCGGACGGCGTCGGCGCCGGCATCGCCGGGGTCGACCTGGTCGAGGACGCCCGAGGAGGCCTGTACGTGATCGAGGTCAACCACCGCGTGGAGTTCGCGGGCCTGCAGGCCGCCGCGGGCGACCGTGTCGACATCGGCGCCGCGATCGCCGGACACCTGATCGAGGAGGCCGCCCGATGACCCGGGTCGCCGTGCTCGGCGCCGCCGGCTACATCGGTGGCGAACTGCTGCGGCTGCTGGTCGGCCACCCGGAGGTGGAGGTCGCCGCCGCGGTCTCCTCCCGCTTCCCCGGCCGCCGCGTCGACACCGTCCACCCCAACCTGCGCGCCGTCACCGACCTGGTCTTCACCGACCCGGAGGAGGCCGCCCGGCACACGTACGACGCCGTGCTGCTGGCCACCCCGCACCGCAAGACCGCCGAACTCGTCCGGGACTGGTCCGGCCGGGTGAAGACGGTGATCGACCTGTCCGGCGACTTCCGGCTGCGCGACGCCGACGTCTTCGAGCGGTACTACGGTGCCGAGCACCCGATGCCCGAACTGCTCGGCAGCTTCACCCCCGGCATCCCCGAGCTGTACCGCGAGGAACTGCGCACCGCGGACCGGATCAGCGTCCCCGGCTGCATGGCCGCCGCCGGGCTGCTGGCGATCGCCCCGCTCTCCGCGCGCGGCCTGCTCACCGGCCGGGTCGAGCTCGACGCCCGGACGGGCTCCAGCGGCTCCGGGGTGACCGCCGGCGAGGCCAACCTGCACGCCGAACGCAGCGGAGCGATGCGGGTGTTCGCCCCCGTCGGCCACCGGCACGAGGCGGAGATCGCCCAACTCACCGGCCTGGAGGTGCGGATGACGGCCACCGGGGTGGAAGCGGTGCGCGGCGTCCAGGTGGTCGCCCGGGTCGAGGCCGCCGAGGGCGTCGACGACCTGGCGATCCGCCGCGCCTACCGGGAGGCCTACCGGGACGAGCCCTTCGTCCGGATCGTCGCCCAGCGCCGCGGCACCTACCGCTACCCGGAGCCCAAGATCCTGCTCGGCTCCAACTTCTGCGACGTCGGCCACGTGTACGACGGGAAGAGCGGGCGGCTGGTGCTGATCGCGGCCCTGGACAACCTGGTCAAGGGCGGCGCCGGCAACGCCGTGCAGTGCCTCAACATCCGCACCGGCCGCCCGGAGGGCCTCGGCCTCTCCTTCCCCGGCCTGCACCCGATCTGACGTTCGGTCATCAAGCGAGCGAAAGGACGCCGATGGCACCCCTCACCGTCGTCAAGTGCGGCGGCAACCGCGAGGTCGACGCCGCGGGCATCTGCGCGGACGTCGCCGCCCTCGTCCGGGCCGGGCGGCGGGTCGTGCTCGTGCACGGCGGATCCGCCGAGATCGACCGGCTCGGCGACCGCCTCGGCGTCCCGCACCGCCGCCTCACCGCCCCCGACGGCGTCTCCGCCCGGCACACCGACACCGCCACCCTGGAGGTCGTCACGCTCGCCCTGGCCGGCGCCGTCAAACCCCGGCTGGTCGCCGGACTGCAGGACCACGGCGTCCCCGCGGTCGGCCTCACCGGCCTGGACGGCGGACTGCTGCGGGCCCGCCGCAAGCGCGCCCACCGGGCCGTGGTCGACGGCCGCACCGTGCTCGTCCGCGACGACCACAGCGGCCGGATCACCGAGGTGCGCACCGGCGTCCTCACCGCCCTGCTCGACGCCGGGTTCGTCCCCGTCGTCTCCCCGCCGGCCGCCGCCGAGGACAGCCGTCCGGTGAACGTCGACGCCGACCGTGCCGCCGCCGCCGTCGCCGGGGCGCTCGGTGCCGACCGGCTGCTGCTGCTCACCGGCGCCCCCGGGGTGCTCGCCGACCCGGCCGACCCGGACTCGCTGCTGGACCGCTGCGAGGTGCCCGCCGAGGGCGCCCCGGGGCACTTCGCCCGCGGCGGGATGGCGCTCAAACTGGTCGCCGCCCGCGAGGCACTGCTCGCCGGCGTGGGACGGGTCACCGTCGCCGACGGCCGCACCCCCGGCGCGCTCGCCCGCGCCCTGGACGGCGCCGGCACCGAGATCGCACTCACCGCCCACGCGACCCCGGCAGGTGGCGCATGACCCCCGCCGAGGCCGACGCCGCCGTCGAACTGCTGGAGTCCGCGATCGCCGTCCCCTCGCCCTCCGGCGAGGAGCACCCGCTCGCCCTCCACCTCGCCGCCCGGATGCGCGCGGCCGGGCTCACCGCGAGCATCGACGCCGCCGGGAACGTCATCGGCGAGACCGAGCCGCGGCCCGGCCCGACCGTGATGCTGGTCGGCCACCTCGACACCGTCCCCGGTGAGCTGCCGGTCCGCCGCACCGGCGGGGTGATCACCGGACGCGGCGCCGTCGACGCCAAGGGGCCGCTCGCCGCGATGATCAGCGCCGTCGCCGCGGAGGCCGACTTCCCCGGCCGGCTGGTCGTCGCCGGGGTGGTCGAGGAGGAGACCCCGCGCTCGCGCGGCGCCGTCCACCTCGGCCGCACCCGCCCGGCCCCCGACGCGCTGATCGTCGGCGAACCGGGCGGCTGGCAGGGCGTCGTCCTCGGCTACAAGGGCAAGCTCGACCTGCGCTACCGGGTCGCCCGCGCCGCCACCCACCCCAGCAACCCCGAACCCAAGGCCACCGAGGTCGCCGCCGCCTTCTGGCAGCACCTGCTGGACCTGCTCGGCCCCGACGCCGGCCACGCCTCCTTCGGCACCCCCGGTGCCACCCTGGTCGCCATGCACGGCGACGCCGCCGCCGCGGAACTCGAGATCGGCGTCCGCACCCCCGTCGGCTTCGACATCCCGGCCTTCACCGCCGCCCTGCGCGAACGCGCCGACGGCGGCACCCTCGACGTCCTCAACGCCGTCGACGCCGTGCTCTCCCCGCGCACCGACCCGGTCGTCCGCGCCCTCACCGCCGGCGTCCGCGCGGCCGGCGGCACCCCCCGGCCCACCCGCAAGACCGGCACCTCCGACATGAACACCCTCGCCGAGGTCTGGGACGTCCCGATGGCCACCTACGGCCCCGGCGACAGCGCCCTCGACCACTGCGACGACGAGCACATCGCCGTCGACGACTACCTGCGCGGTATCGCCGTCCTGCGCACCGCGCTGCGTCACCTCGCCGCCCTGCCGCCGCGGACGGCAGTACCCGCCGCCGGGCCCGCAGCGGCCGGCACCCACCCCGACCGACCCGACACCCACCCCGCGGCCCCCGCGGCCCGCCAACCGGAAGGCGTCCTGCGATGAGTGAGCTGATCAACCGCCTCGCCAAGCTCCCGGGCGAGCGGCGCGCCGCCTTCCTCGCCCAACTGCGCGGCGCCGGGGCCCGGCCCGAGGCCGAGCTGCGCCCCCGCGAGGACCGCGAGCGCCCGGTGCCGCTCTCCTTCGCCCAGGCCCCGCTCTGGTTCCTCGACCGGCTCGCCCCCGGCCTCGCCACCTACAACGTCACCACCGCCTACCGCCTCGACGGGCCGCTCGACACCGACGCCCTCGCCCGCGCCCTGGCCGCAGTGGTCGACCGCCACGAGGCGCTGCGGACCCGCGTCCGCGAGACGCCCGAGGGGCCCGTCCAGGAGATCGCCGGGCACCAGTTCGTCGACCTGGCGCCGCTGCCCGCCGAGGGCACCTCCCCGGACGAACGCGAGGCCCGGGCCGAGCGGTTCGCCGAGGAGTTCGCCCGCCGCCCCTTCGACCTGGAGACCGGACCGCTCTGGCGCGCCGCCCTCCTCCGGTTGGAGCCCGAACGCCACCTGCTCGTCCTCGCCGTGCACCACATCGTCTGCGACGGCTGGTCGCTCGGCGTCGTCGCCCGCGAACTCGCCGCCGGCTACGCGGGCGAGGCCGTCGCACCTCCGCCCGTCCAGTACGCCGACCACACCCTCTGGCAGCGCGCCCGCCTCACCGGCCCCGAACTCGCCCGCCTCACCGGCTTCTGGCGCGAACGGCTCGCCGGACTGCCCACCGTCGACCTGCCCGCCGACCGCCCGCGCCCGCCCGAGGTCCGGTACGAGGGCGCCCACCGCAGCCGGCTGCTGCCCGCCGAACTCGTCCCCCGGGTGCGCGAACTCGCCCGCAGCGAGGGCACCACCCCGTACACCGTGCTGCTCACCGCCTTCCTGCTGCTGCTCCAGCGCTACAGCGGCCAGCACGACCTGGTGGTCGGCTCACCCACCGCCAACCGCGACCGGGTCGAGATCGAGGAACTGGTCGGCTTCTTCGTCAACACCCTGCCGATCCGCGTCGACCTCGACGGCGAGCCCACCGGCCGCGAGGCCCTCGCCCGGGTGAGCGCCGCCGTCCGGGACTCCTTCGCCCACGGGGAGCTGCCCTTCGAGCAGATCGTGGACGCCGTCCGGCCGCCCCGCGACCCCTCCCGCTCGCCGCTCGTCCAGCTCGCCTTCACCTACCAGAACGCCGACCGGCCGCTGCAGCTGACCGGCCTGACGGTCGACCAGTACGCCGTCGACCCCGGCACCTCGCGCTTCGACATGAGCTGGAACGCCACCGAACGCGCCGACGGCCTCGACCTCTACGTCGAGTACGCCACCGCCCTGTTCGACCCGGCGACCGTCGACCGGATGACCGCCCACTACGGCACCCTGCTCGACGCCCTGCTCACCGACCCCGGCGCCGAGACCGGCCGGCTGCCGCTGCTCTCCGCCGAGGAGCACGCCGAACTCACCGGCGGCACCTTCGACGGCGCCCGCCGGCCCGTCCCCGCCGGCACCCTCGCCACCGCCTTCGCCGAGCAGGCCGCCCGCACTCCGCAGGCCGTCGCCCTCACCGTCTCCGGCCGCGACACCAGCTACGCCGAACTCGACTGCGCCGCAGATGAGTTGGCCGAGGTCCTGCGGGCCGCCGGGGCCCGTCCGGGCGAACGCGTCGCGCTGCTGCTGCCCCGCAGCGAGGAGCTCCTCACCGCCGTCCTCGCCGTGCTGCGCACCGGCGCCGCCTACGTGCCGCTGGACGCCGCCAACCCGCCCGCCCGGATCGCCGCCGTCCTCGCCGACGCCACCCCCGTCGCCGTCCTCGCCACCGACGCGACGGAACACGGTCTGCCGACCGGCTCCCCGGCCCGCCGGATCGTCCACCGCGACGGCCGCTGGCACCCCGAAGGCGGCGCCCTGGTCGCCCTGTCGGAATCCGGCGGCGAGGCCGACCCCGGCAGCACCGCGTACGTCATCTACACCTCCGGCACCACCGGCACCCCCAAGGGCGTGCCCATCACCCACCGCAGCGCCGTCGCCTTCGCCGACTCCGTCCGCCGGCTCTTCGAGCTCACCCCGGACGACCGGGTGCTCGGCTTCGCCTCCGCCGCCTTCGACGTCTCCGTCTTCGAGACGTTCGCCGCCCTGCTCACCGGCGCCCGGCTCTGCCTCGCCACCGACGAGGAACGCCTCGACCCCGCCCGGCTGCAGGACCTGATGGAGCGCCAGTCCGTCACCGTGGTCGACCTGCCGCCCAGCGTGATGACGCTGCTGGAACCCGAGCGGCTGCCCGCCCTGCGGATCGTCTTCGTCGGCGGCGAGGCCTTCCCCGGCGAGCTCGTCAACCGCTGGAACCCCGGCCGCCGCTTCTTCAACGGCTACGGGCCCACCGAGTGCACCGTCACCATGATCGTCCAGGAGTGCGCCGGCCACTGGACGGCGAGCCCGCCGATCGGCCTGCCGATGGACAACCACGTCGCCCACGTCCTCGACCGCCACCTGCAGCCCGTCCCGTACGGCGTGCCCGGCGAACTCGTCATCGGCGGCGCCGGATTGACCCCCGGCTACCTCAACGCCCCCGACCTCACCGCAAAGAAGATCGTCGCCGACCCGTTCGGTACCGCCCCCGGCGGCCGCCTCTACCGCACCGGCGACCTCGTCCGCCGCGAACCCGGCGGCGCCATCACCTTCCTCGGCCGGATCGACCAGCAGGTCAAGCTCCGCGGCCTGCGGATCGAACTCGGCGAGGTCGAAGCCGCGCTGGCCGCCGTCCCCGGCATCGGGCAGGCCGCCGCCGCCGTCCGGACGGACCCGCTCGGCGAACGCCACCTGGTCGCCTACACCACCCCCGCCGACGGCGCCGAACCCGCCGTCCCGGCCGCCCTGCGCGCCGCCCTCGCCGAACGCCTCCCCGGCTGGATGCTCCCCGCCCACTACGTCGCCCTGCCCGCCCTGCCGCTCACCACCAGCGGCAAGGTCGACCGGCGCGCCCTGCCCGAACCCGACCCCGCCACCCGGCCGCGCGGCGGACCGGCCACCGCCCCTCGCACCGAGACCGAACGCATCCTCGCCGAGGAGGTGTTCGCCGAAGTCCTCGGCACCGACGGGATCTCCGTGCACGACAGCTTCTTCGACCTCGGCGGCACCAGCCTGCGCAGCACCCGGCTGCTCGCCCGGATCCGCGAACGCTTCGGCGTCGAGGTGCCGCTCGCCGAGTTCTTCCGCGGCCCCACCGTCGAACACCTCGCCGCCCTCGTCGACCGGGCCCGCGCCACCGCACTCGACGACGACGCCCTGATCGGCCTGATCGAGCGGATGTCCGAGGACGAGGCCGCCCGGCTGCTCGCCGGCGGCGGTTCCGCCTCCTGACCCCTTTCCGCCAGTCGTCCGAGCCCCCCGGAGGAGCACCAGATGGACCACTCGACGGGCCACCCGCCCACCGCCGACGGGCTCGACGTCTTCCGCCGCGACGTCCGCGAGCGGCTCGCCGGCCCCGCCGTGCGGGCCGCCCTCGACGCCTGGCGCGCCGCCCCGGGACCGGACGCCGACGAGCGGCCGCTCTACCGCGAACTCGGCCGCCAAGGGCTGCTCGCCCCCGACTGGCCCGTCGAGTACGGCGGTCGCGGCCTCGGCCGCGCCGAGGCCGCCGCGCTCTACGAGGAACTCGTCCGGGCCGGCGTCCCCGACACCCTGCACGTCAACACCGTCCAGATCGTCGGCCTGTTCCTGCTGATGGCGGGCACCCCCGAACAGAAGGCCGCACACCTGCCCGCCATCGCCGCCGGCGAGCGCTTCGCCAGCGTGCTCTACACCGAGCCCGAGACCGGCTCCGACCTGGCCGCCCTGCGCACCACCGCCGTCCGGGACACCGCGTCGGGGCCCGCGGACGGCTGGCGGCTGGACGGCACCAAGGTGTTCAGCCTGAAGAGCGACCGCACCCACCTCGGCCTGTGCGCCGCCCGCACCGGCCCGGCCGACGGCCGCTACCACGGCATCAGCCTCTTCCTGGTCGACCTCGCGGCGGAGGGGGTGCACCGCAGCGTGATCCCCGGCCTCGCCGACGAACGGTTCCACCAGGTGGAGCTGCGCGGCGTCCGCGTCGGCGCCGACGCGCTGGTCGGCACCGAACACCAGGGCTGGCCGCTGCTCACCCAGGCGCTCGCCGTCGAACGCACCGGCCTGGACTACGCGTTGAAGGCCGAACGCTGGTACCGGGCCGTCCTGGTGCAGGGCCTCGACCGGTCCGAGGAGATCGCCCGGTACGGCGCCGCCGTCGACGCCGCCGCCCTCTTCGCCGCCCGCCTCACCGCCGGGGTCCTCGCCCCCGCGGACGGCGGAGGTCACACCGCCGAGGTGGACGAACCGCTCTCGGCCGCCGCCAAGTACTACACCAGCGAACTCGCCCAGGAGATCGCCGGCTGGGCCGCCGCCCACGGCCTCTCGACGCCCGGCACCGACCCCGGCCTGGAGGCCGGCTACCGGGAAGCACCCGGACTCACCCTCTCGGCCGGCACCTCCGAGGTGATGCTCCAGGTCGTCGCCGGAGCCGGCGCCCTCGACCCGGGCGACGACCTCCTGCAACAGCAACTCCGGCAAGCCGTACGGAAACTGCTCGACCGGGCGGTCACCGAGAGGCCCCGGCCCGGAGTCCACGACGCACCCGCCGAGGACGGCCCCGACTGCCCCTCCTGGCCCGCCCTCACCGAACTCGGCGCCCCGCTCTTCGAGGTGCCCGCCGAGGCGGGCGGACTCGACCTCGGCCTCGCCGCCGCCACCGTCGTCGCCGAGGAACTCGGACGGGCCGCCCTCCGCGGCCCCTACCTGGACACCGCCGCCGCCCTCGACCTGCTCGACCCGGACGCCGTCGGCCCCGCCGCGGAGGCCGCCTGCGCCGGAACGCCACTGCCCGCGCCGACCCTCCCGCCGACCGGCCCCGCCACCGCCCGGCAGCGGATCCGGCAGGCCGCCCACCTGCTCGGCCTGGCCGCCGGCGCCACCGGCGAGGCCATCGGGCTCAGCCACCGCCGCGAACAGTTCGGCCGTCCGCTGGCCCAGTGGCAGGGCGTCGCCCTGCCGCTCGCCCGCCAGCTCGTCCGGATCGAGGCGGGCCGCCTGCTCGTCCGCCGCGCCGCCGCCCTGGCCGACTCCGGCGCCCCCGAGACCCTGCTCGCGCGGTCCGCCGCCGAGGCCCTGGCCACCGCCGCGGAAACCGCCCTGGAGGCCGTCCGCACCGCCGTCCACACCGCGGGCGTCCGCGGCCTCACCGCGGCCACCCCCCTGCACCTCCACTACCGCCTCACCCGCACCGAAGCCGTCCGCCTCGCCACCCCCGCCACCCTCTGGCACACCGCCGGCTCGGCGCGCCTCGCGGAACTCGCCGGCCGGTAGTCGTCCGGCCGATCACGGGCGGTGCCACAGTGGTCGGTGCGGCACCCATGGACGGTGAGCTGCTCCACCGCGTGATCGCGCCGTACGTCGTCACGGAGTCTTCGGCCGGAAACGCCTGACCAGTGCGCCCGCCACCGCGCCCGCGGCCATGGGAAGGCCTGTGATCAGTCCGGCGACAAGGACGAGATCGAGGAAGACCTCGCCCGTACCGGGCCCCTGGTCGCCCGCTGCGACGCCCACGGACCTCGGCATCAGGCTGAGGGGCGTCGCCACCGCTCCTCCGACGAGTGCCACCGCCAGCGGGAGCCACTCGCCGTGGCGGGCGACGGACCATCCGAGGAGCGCAGCGGGGACGGCGAGCAGGAGCAGCGTCAGCATGATCGAGGCGCCCGCCATGTCCTCCATGCCGAAGAACCAGGGCAGCCACATGGACACGGCCGAGCCGACCGTCCAGAGCGCCGGGCGCGTCCACCTGTGGCGTTGCCAGGGACCCGATCCGGCAGAGCCGGTGGCGTCCCGAGCGGCTGTCGGGCGCTGCCACCGGGCTTCGCAGGAGTAGCGCAGGGCCCGGCCGAGCACCAGTCCGACGAGCAGCGGGACTTCCGTACAGGCTGCGGCCAGGAACCAGGCGAGCCCGCCGAGGACGAACCCTCTGGACGTCGGTGGCCCGGTGCCGGCCGAACCTCCGAGCCAGAGGATCTCGGTCAGGAAGAGCGTGGCGGAGAGTCCGGCCGCGAAACCCAGCAGCGACAGGAGCCGGCCGGCGGCGGTTCAACCGCTCTACCGTCGGGTAACTCGGCTCTGCCGACGCCGCGTTGGCATGAATCCGACACTCTCGACACCCGGGCAGGCCCGATGATCCGGCTCCTCCTCCGCACCGCACTGACGCTCGCCCTCCCGGCCGCGCTCCTCGTCGCGCCCGCGGCCTCGGCAGCCCCGTCCGCCGCCCCGGCGACCGCCGCCGGCGCGGCGGCCTCCAGCCTCTCCGCCGAATGGACGGCGCCGCTCTCCACCCGGGGCCGCTACATCGTCGACGCCACCGGTGCCCGCTTCAAGCTCCGGGCCGGCAACTGGGACGGCGCCCAGGGCTCCTGGACGGGATCCGGCAGCGCCGCCGACCCGGCCAACCACCACAGCGGCCAGGACTCCCACGGCATCCCGCTCGGCCTCGACCGCGCCCAACTGCCGACCCTGATGGCGGACTTCCACCGCCTCGGGCTCAACAGCATCCGGCTGCCCTTCTCCAACGAGATGATCCGCACCACCGCGCCGGTGCCCGACGACGCCGTCGCGGCCAACCCGCAACTGCGCGGCCTCACCCCGCTGCAGGTCTACGACGCCGTGGTGCGCGCGCTCACCGCGGACGGCTTCGCGGTGATCCTCAACAACCACACCAACACCACCCGTTGGTGCTGCGGCCTGGACGGCAACGAACGCTGGAACAGCAGCCAGTCCACCGCGCAGTGGGAGGACGACTGGGTGTTCATGGCCCGGCGCTACCGCGACAACAAGCGGGTGGTCGGCGCCGACCTCTACAACGAGGTCCGCCGCGACTACCTCGACGACCCCAACTGGGGCCTCGGCGACGCCCACGACTGGTACGCCGCCGCCCAGCACGCCGGGGACCGCATCCTCGCCGAGGGCAGCCCGGACCTGCTGATCGTGGTCGAGGGCATCAACTGGACGGGCATCCCCGCCGACGGCCTGCCGCATGGCCGCCCCACCCTCACCCCCGTCCGCACCCTCTCGCACACCCTGGTCGCCTCCCACAAACTGGTCTACTCGGCGCACTTCTACGGCTACACCGGCCCGAACCACAGCGGCGCCACTGGCCTCGGCGAGACCCACGACGCCCGCTACCAGGACCTGAGCCGTGACGAGCTCCACCGGGTCCTCGACCAGCAGGCCCTCTACGTCGCCGCCGAGAACGGGCAGCACTTCACCGCCCCCGTCTGGGTCAGCGAGTTCGGCATCGGCGCGGACGAGGGCGCGGCGGCGCCGCGGACCTGGTTCGGCAACTTCACCGACCGCCTGGCCGCCCTCGACACCGACTTCGCCTACTGGCCGCTGGTCGGCTGGAACGACCCCGGCCGAGGCGACAGTTGGGCCCTCCTCCGGTACACCGCCGCCGGTAGCCGCTCGGGCCTGCTGGACGGCACGGACTGGCGCGCCGACGCCTGGAACCGTCTCGCCGCAGCCCCGGGCCTCACGGGGCCGGTGTCGGCCGCCGACTCCTGGCACATGCTGACCACCGACCACGCCGACGCCGTGCAGTCCCTGCGGGTGCGCGCCGCCGGAGACTGGGACGGCGGAGCCCGCAAGGCCGTCTGCCCCGACGGGGAGCGCCTCGCCGGCGTCGCCCACACCGGCGGCCGCGGCCTGTGCACCGACACCGCGACCGGCGGCGACCTGCGGGCCGCCACCGGCGAGGCCGTCGTCGTCCGCGACGAACACAACGTCCCGGCGGGCGGCGACTGGGCCTCCGGCTACACCAAGTACCAGTGCGCGCAGGGCCAGTACCTGATCGGCTACAGCCTGCGCGGCTCCCGGGTCTCGGCCGTCCTCTGCGCCACGGCCCGCCGCCCGCTGGGCACCGGCACCCGCACGGTCTGGTTCGACCGCGGCGACAACCGCCCGTCCGCCGACCCCGGCGGCGAATTCGCCCACGGCGCCTACAAGGGCCAGTGCGCCCCCACCGAGTACGCCGCCGGCCTCGCCTTCACCACCCGCATCGGCTCCTCCGGAACCCCGGACGCGCTGCTCTGCCGCCCGCTCTCCTGAACCGCTACGGCACTGCCGTGAGCACGAGTCCGTCGTCCGTCCCGGCACGGTCGACCCGGACCTCGACGGTGCCCGCGCCGCGCCGCAGCGTGAACACCGGATGGACCGCCATCAGGAAGTCGAGCCCCTCCCGGTCGGCCGCCGACAGGGGAGGGGCGAGCAGCGCCTCGCACCGCCACGCTCCGCCGGCCGTGGAGACCGCGCCGAGACGGACGGCCACCCGGCCGAGACAGGTCTCCGGGTTGGCCCACCACTCCAGGTGCGCGGTCCCGTCGCGGTCGTCCATGCGGCCAGTGTCGCAGCGCCGTCCACCGGATATCGTCGGCCGGGCGACAGCGGCGAGGCGGACGCGGACGGGCGGCAGACGGGCGGGCGACGATGATTCGGGAGAGCGACGTGCGATGGCTGTCCGGCCTCGTGGGACGGGCCGAGCCGGACGAGGGCTGGGCGGAGGACGAGCACGTCCGGTACTGGCTCTACCAGGAGTGCCTGGCGGCCCGCCCCTCGTCGGCCGACGAGGAACGGATCGTGGAGATCGTCGTCCGGGACCAGGACGCGGCGATGGCCGAGTCCACGCTGGTGTGGCACGTCGACCGACTGGCACCGGACGTCGCCACGGCGGAGGCCTTCGCCGACCGGGTCGGCGTCCTCGCCGGACAGGCACCGGACTTCGCCCACCTGCAGGCGAGGATCGGGCAGTGGGCCCTGGTCAAGCGCGCGGAGGCCGACCCGGAGGGCTCGGTCGCGACCGTGCTGGCCGGGGGCCTCTGGCTCCAGCGGAAGGTCGCGGACACCTCGCGGTCGCCCGCGCTGCTCGGCGCCCTCGCCGACCACGGGGCCGCCCGGAAGACCAGGAACACGGCTGCGGACCGGCTCCGCAGGCTCGCCGCTCCCTGACGGCCGACCGCCGCCTGCGCAGCAGGCCCCGGGGATGCCCGGCCGTCAGCTGCGGAAGCCGACGTGGACGTGGTCGTGGTGGGCGTCGTCGGTGAAGAACTGGTTGGGGGTGGTCCCGCCGGAGAGCCGGCGCGGGCCGCCGACGTTGTAGGAGCCGCTCGCCGCCGCAGCGCGCATGAAGCCGTCGACCAGGTCGTGCGGGGTCGCCGGGTCGACCACCTCGTGGCCGTCGATCCGCCAGACGTCGAAGGCCCGCCCCGGCGGATGGTCGCTCGGCCGGGAGGTGCCGAACACGTCGACGGGATGCCCCGAGCGCAGCACGGTCACCGCGTACGAGTACCGCCCGGCCAGCGTCAGCATCGAGGCGAGGACGCTCTCGTGCACGCCGCCCCCGCGGACGTCCGCGACCGCGGCCGGCGGCAACTGGATCCGCGGTTCGGCCAGCACCCGCTGCGCCGCGTCGGAGAGGGCGGCGGCGGGCGGTGCCGGCTCCGCCGGGTGCAGGGCCGTGACGTTCCAGCGCGGCTGCGCCCTGACCAGCCGCACGTCGACGGTGGTGCCGCCCGAACCCTCGGTGGTCCACTGCCGACAGGGGACCATCACGCTGGCGGAGTCGGTGAGGTGCCCGCCCCACTGGGCGTTGACGACCTGCAGGACGGCCTGCGGGGCGGTGCCGAGCAGCGGTCCGGCCTGGTCGGCGAGCGAGGGGTCGAGGCCGAGCGCCCGGACCCGTTCGCGGGCGGCGGCCAGGCCCTGTCCGCCGGCGGGCCAGGCGCCGAGCGCTTCGACCAGCTGGGTCGCCCGCAGCTTCACGTCCGGATCGATCTCACCGGGGCCCGGTTGCCACGGGGCGGTGGCCGGGAGCGCCGTGGAGGAGCTCTCCGAGGGGGTCGCGGACACGGACGGGCCGGCCGGCGCGGCCGGGGAGGCGGAGCCGGTGGCCGTCCGGCTGCTGGTGCAGGCCCCCAGGGCCACCCCGGCCAGGCCGAGCAGCACCGCCCGCCGGGGCACCTGGGACGCCTGCGGCGAGGGCCGGGGCTTCTCGGCACTCACCGCTCCACCGTACGACGGCTGCGCCCGGGCGGCCCGGTCACCGGGTGCGGCGTCCCGGAACCCCGTAACCCGGCGCGCACCCCATGTGATCATGTCGGCATGGCAACCGGTCGGATCATCTTCCTCAACGGCACGTCCAGCTCCGGCAAGTCCAGCATCGCGCGCGAGCTCCTGGAGATCCTCGACGACGGGGTCTTCTTCCACCTGGCGGTCGACGGCTTCAACGCCATGCGCACCAAGCGGGAACTCGGCGAGGCCGAACTCGCAGCCGCGCTGCGCCGCACCAGGGAGGGCTTCCACCGCTCGATCGCGGCCATGGCGGGTGCGGGCAACGACGTCGTCGTGGACCACGTGCTGAGCGAGGAGTGGCGGCTGCTCGACTGCCTCGCCGTGCTGCCGCCGGAGGACGTGCTGTTCGTCGGCGTCCACTGCCCGCCGGACGAACTGGCCCGCCGCGAACGGGACCGGGGCGACCGGCCGCCGGGCCTCGCGGTGCACCAGTACGGGCTGGTGCACCGGCACGGCGACTACGACCTGGAGTGCGACACCGCCGCGGCGAGCCCCCGGGCGTGCGCGGAGCGGATCAAGGAGTTCCTGCCGCGGCGTCCCACGCCGACGGCGTTCAGTCGCCTCCGCGGAAGGTACCTGACGGGCCGTGGGGGCACGGTCTGAGCCCTACACCCGGACCGCTGTCGCCGGGCGGCTCTCCCGGCCCGCGCGGTCGAGGGCGGTGGCCGTGTACCGGCCGGTCGGGAGTGGCAGGGGCCGGATGCAGTCGGTGGCGGGCAGGCAGGCCGCCAGGGTGTCCACGGTGAGGTGCGGGCGGTCGCCGGGTGCTTGCGGGAGGCGGTGGACGGCGTAGCGGAACGGCGGCGGGCCGCCGGGGGTGATGCGCAGGGTGCCGTCCGCCGCGGTCAGGACGGGCGCGGCCGGGGGAGTGCCGCCAGCGAGCCGTGGCAGCAGCGGGGGCAGGGCGGGGCGGTGCCAGTGGTCGGCGGTGAGGCGGGCGACGGCGCCGATCGGGTCGGTGCGGACGTTGTGGGCGCTGAACAGGATCTGGCCGCCGATCTGCGGCAGCGTGGCGTCCAGGTCGAGGTGGCGGGAGAGTTCGGCCGGGTCCTGCCACGCCGGGGCCTCGCCCGGGGCGCCCACGCGGTAGGCGGCCTGGCCGGTCCAGAGCAGGGTGTCGCGACCGGCCGTCCTGGCGGCCCACCAGCGGGCGAGGGTGCCGTAGTCGGCCTGCGGGTGGCCGAGGTGCCAGTACAACTGTGGGGCGACGTAGTCGAGCAGGCCGTCCTGCACCCAGCCCAGCGAGTCGGCGTAGAGCCCGTCGTAGGACTGGAAGGCGGCGGTGGCCGATCCGCGCGGGTCGGTCGCGGCGTTGCGCCAGATGCCGAACGGGCTGACGCCGAAGGCCGCCTCGGGCCGCACCGCCCGTACCAGGTCGCGCAGTTCGCGGATCAGCAGGTCGACGTTGCGCCGCCGCCAGGCCGCCCGGTCGGTGGTGGTCCCGCCGTACGCGGCGAAGGAGGCGTGGTCGGGGAAGGGCCGGCCGGCGACGGGGTAGGGGTAGAAGTAGTCGTCGAGGTGGACGCCGTCGACCTGGTAGCGGGCCACCGCGTCCAGGATCGCCTGTTCGACGAAGGCACGGGCGGCGGGGACGCCGGGGTCGTAGTAGAGGCGCCCGCCGTAGGGGACCGCCCACTCGGGGTGGCGGCGGGCCGGGTGGTCGGCGGCGAGCCGTGCGGGGTCGTCGTGCTGGGCGATCCGGTACGGGTTGAACCAGGCGTGGAAGGCGAGGCCGCGGGCGTGTGCGGCGTCGACCAGGAAGCGCATCGGGTCCCAGCCCGGGTCCTGCCCCTGGACGCCGGTCAGCCACTGCGACCAGGGCTCGTACCAGGAGGGCCAGAAGGCGTCCGCGGTCGGCCGGACCTGCACGAACACCGCGTTGGCGCCGGCCGCCGCCGCGGAGTCGAGCAGGTCGTCGTACGAGGCGCGCAGCTGCGCCTCGGGGAGGCCGGGCGCGGGGGGCCAGTCGATGCGGTCGACCGTCGCGATCCAGACGCCGCGCAGCCGCCGCGGCGGCGCCCCGGCGGCGGCCGTGGCCGGCCGTGCCGCGGCGGTCAGGGTCAGCGCACCGAGGCCGCCCAGGAAGAGCCGGCGGGACGGACGCGGCGGCATGGCGGCTCCCGGGGGTGAGGGTGGTGCCACTCTCACCGCCCGGGGCGGGCGGTGTCGCGGCACCGCGCCGTCGGCGTCCTCCGCACGGGGGAATTGCGGGGTGAATTGTCGCCGACCACCGTGCCAACGGCGACTTCTGACGTCCGATCGGGGAGAAGGTGGTGCCCGGCTCCACTCCTCGGGAGGCAACACCGTGCTCACTGTGCCCGTCCGGCTGCTGGCGGTGCCGCTCGCCGTCGTGCTCGCCGCGCTGCTGCCCGCGGGGGCGGCACCCGGCAGCGGCGCGGGGACGTCCGCCGCCGCCCGGAGCCTCGGCTCCGACCTGGACGCGCTGTTCGCCGACCGGGCGCTGACCGGTGCCCAGGTGTCCGCGCTGGTCACCGATGCGGCCACCGGCGAGGTGCTGTACCGGCGGACGCCCGGCGCGCTGCTGCTGCCCGCCTCCACCCAGAAGACGGTGACCGCGGCGGCCGCCCTCGAACTGCTCGGCCCCGACCACCGCTTCACCACCGAGGTGCTCGCCGCCGGCCCGCGCACCGGCGGCCGGATCGACGGCGACCTGGTGCTGCGCGGCGGCGGCGACCCGACGCTGCTGCCGGCCGACCTCGACGCGCTGGCCGCCGCGGTGGCCGCCGCCGGGGTGACGGAGGTCGGCGGCGCCCTGCTGGCCGACGCGAGCCGCTGGGACGACGTGCCGCTCGGTCCCAGCTGGTCGTGGGACGACCAGGCGGCGTACTACAGCCCGCAGATCTCCGCGCTGACCCTCACCACCGACACCGACTACGACCCGGGCACCGTCCGGGTCGTGCTGACCCCCGGGGAGGCGTCCGGGCAGCCCGCCGCGGTGCGGGTCGTCCCCGCCGAGGCGCCCGTCCGGTTCACCGGCCGGGTGGCGACCGGCGCGGCCGGCAGCGCCCGCACCGCCGTGGTCGACCGCAGGCCCGGCGGCAACGAGCTGCTGCTCTCCGGCAGCGTCCCGGCGGGCGGCGGCCCGAGCGAGGAGTGGATCGCCGTGGACTCCCCGGCGCTGGTGGCCGCCGACGTGTTCGCCGCCGCCCTGGCCCGGCACGGGGTCACGGTGCAGGGCGCGCCCCGCGAGGGCCGGGCGCCGGCCGGCGCGGCCGTCCTTGCCGCCCACGACTCGGCGCCGGTCTCGGCCCTGATGGCGCCCTTCCTGAAGCTCAGCAACAACGGCATCGCCGAGCACCTGGTGAAGGAGATCGGCCGGGTGCGGGCCGGCAGCGGCAGCTGGGCCTCCGGCACCGACCAGGTGAACGGCTTCCTGCACCGGGCGGGCCTGGAGCCCACCGAGGCCCGGCAGGTGGACGGCTCCGGGCTGTCCCGGCACAACCTGCTGACCGCCTCCCGGCTCACCGCGCTGCTGGCGTACGCCCGCACCCGGCCCTGGTTCGCCACCTGGTACCAGGCGCTGCCGGTGGCCGGGGACGCCCGGCGCGCCGTCGGCGGCACCCTCACCGACCGGATGCGCGGCACCGCCGCCGAGGGCCGGGTGCACGCCAAGACCGGCTCGATGACGGGGGTGGACGCCCTGACGGGCTACGCCGAGCGGGCCGACGGGCGCACCCTCGCCTTCGCCGTCCTGGTCAACAACTTCGCGGGCAGCAGCCCCCGTTCGGTGATCGACGCGTTCGCCGTCCGGCTGGCCGGGGGTTCGGCCGCCACCGTCCGTACCGCCCCGCGGGCCGAGACACCGGCCGGGACGCCGGACCGGGACTGGGAGACCGCCTGCCTGGTGGAGGCCCGGTGCTGACGGGCCGCACCGGCCGGCTGCCCGCCGCGCTGCTCGCCCTCGCGCTGCTCGCCGTCACCGGGACGGCCGCCGCGGGCTGCGTCCGCCGCCCGGACGAGGACCTCGGGCCCGTCCCGGACGTGCCCGGCGGGACGTTCACCGTCGCCCTCACCGAGCCGGACCACCTCACCCCCGGCCGTACGACCAGCAGTTACTCCCTCCAGGTGCTGGAGGGGCTGTTCGACACCCCGCTCGCCCTGGACCCCTCGGACGGCCACGCGGTGCCGCTCGCCGCCGAGTCGATCAGCACCGACGACCAGCGGGTCTGGACACTGCACTTCCGGCCCGGCGCCCGCTTCCACAACGGCGAGCCGGTCACCGCGGCCAGCTACGCCGACGCCTGGAACGCGGCCGCGTACGGGCCCAACGGCTGGGAGGCCAACGGGTACTTCAGCCAGATCGACGGCTACGCCGCCCTCAACCCGGCGGACGGCGCCAAGCCCCCGACCGACCGGCTGTCCGGCCTGGAGGTGGTCGACGACACCACCCTGAAGGTCACCCTCGGGGCACCGTTCAGCCAGTTCCCGATGCTGCTCGCCTTCCCCGCGTTCGCACCGCTGCCGAAGGCCGCCTTCACCGACCCGGCCGGGTACGACCTGCACCCGGTCGGCAACGGCCCGTTCGCGATGGACGCCGACTGGCGGCACCAGCAGCGGATCGACCTGCGCCGCGCCGAGGACTACACCGGGCCGCGCCCGGCCACCGCCGACGGCGTGCACTTCCGGATCTTCACCAGCAAGGACACCGCCTTCACCGAACTGCGGGCCGGACACGTCGACTTCATGGCCAGCGTGCCGCCCGCCCGGGCCTACGAGGCGAAGCGCACCTTCGGCAAGCGGTACTCGGTGCGGCCCAGTGGCACCATGGACTACCTCGGCCTGCCGCTCTGGGACACCCGCTACGCCAAGCCCGAGCTGCGGCAGGCCATTTCGATGGCGATCGACCGCCGCGGCATCACCCGGGCGATCTTCAACGAGGTGTTCGCGCCCGCCGACTCGCTGGTCGCCGCGATGATCCCCGGCCACCGGGCCGGAGCCTGCGGCGAGACCTGCGAGTACCGGCCGGAGCGCGCCAAGGAGCTGTTCGACCGGGCCGGTGGCTTCACCGGCACGCTGGAGCTGTACTTCGCCAACTCCGACCCCACGTACGAGCAGTGGATGACCGCGGTGGCCAACGAGCTCAAGCAGAACCTCGGCATCCGCTCCATCGCCTTCCGCAAGATGTCCGGTGCCGACCTCGGCCCGATCCTCAACGGCCGCAAGGCGACCGGGCCGTACCGGCAGAACTGGGTGGCCGACTACCCGAGCGTGCAGAACTACCTCGCCGGGCTGCTCGGCCCCGACAACCGCTCCGGCTGGTCCGACCCGGCCTTCGACCGGGCGCTCGCGCTCGGAAACGCGGCGCCGGACGCCGCCGGGTTCGAGCAGCACTACCACGAGGCCGAGTCGATCGCGCTCCGGGCGCTGCCGCTGATCCCGCTCTGGAACTGGCAGGACCAGACCGCCTGGAGCCCCCGGATCGGCAACGTCCTGGTCGACCCGTACGTCGCCGGCCTGCACCTGGAGAAGGTGACCGTGCGGCACTGAGCCACTGACCACCGTCGCGACCACACGAACCGGGGGCGCCCGCCGATGGGCCGATACATCGCCCGCCGCCTGCTGTACGCCGTTCCCGTACTGCTGGCGACCACCTTCCTCATCCACGCCATGGTGTTCGTGCTGCCCGGCGACCCGATCCAGGGCCTCGCCGGGGACCGGCCGGTGCCGGCCGCCGTCCTCGCCGAACTGCACCGCCGCTACCACCTCGACGACCCGCTCGTCGTCCAGTACGCCAAGTACCTGGGCGGGCTGCTGACCGGCGACCTCGGCCGGACCTTCACCGGCGAACCCGTCGCCGACACCCTGGCCGGCCGCTGGCAGGTCACCCTGCGGCTCGGCCTCACCGCCTGGTTCCTGGAGACCGTCCTCGGCGTCGCGCTCGGCGTCTGGGCGGCGCTGCGCAAGGGCCGCTGGGCGGACAACGCGGTGCTCGCCGGCACCACCCTGGTGATCGCCGTACCGGTGTACATCGTCGGCTACCTCGCCCAACTGCTGCTCGGCGTCAAGCTCGGCTGGTTCCCGGTGGCCGGCGCCGAGGACGGCTGGCCGACCGCCTACCTGCTGCCCGGCCTCGTCCTCGCCTCCTTCGGCGTCGCCTACGTCGCCCGGCTCACCCGCGCCTCCCTGCTGGAGAACCTGCGCGCCGACCACGTGCGCACCGCCGGCGCCAAGGGCCTGCCCCGGTGGCGGGTGATCGTCCGGCACACCCTGCGCAACTCGCTGATCCCGGTGGTGACCTTCCTCGGCATCGAACTCGGCTCGCTGATGGCCGGCGCCGTCGTCACCGAGTACGTCTTCAACCTGCCCGGCGTCGGCCAACAGGTCTTCCAAGCCATCCAGTTGCGCGAGGGACCGACCGTGGTCGGCATCACCACCGCCCTGGTGCTGGTCTACTGCCTGGCCAACCTGGTCGTCGACGTCCTGTACGGCCTGCTCGACCCGAGGATCCGCCATGACCGGTAGCCCGCAGGCCCCCGCACCGCCCCCGGCCCCCGCCCCGGCACCGCCCGCGCCCGTCCGGGACCTCACGCTGCCGCCGAAGCGGCGCCCCCGCCGCGGCGAGTCCCCCTCCGCCGGCGCCTGGCGGGACCTGCGCAGGCGCCCGCTCGTCCTCGCCTGCACCGGCGTGCTGCTGCTGATGGCGCTGATGGCCGCCTTCCCCGCGCCGTTCGTCGCGCTGCTCACCGACGACAGCGGCCGCTGCGAACTCGCCGACTCCCGGGTCGGCCCCAGCCTGCACCACCCGTTCGGCTTCGACCTGCAGGGCTGCGACTACCTCGGCCAGGTCGTCCGCGGCAGCCGCCCCTCGCTGGTCATCGGCCTCGCGGTGACCGCCGGGGCACTGCTGCTCTCGCTGCTCCTCGGCATGCTGGCCGGCTTCTTCGGCGGCTGGGTGGACACCCTGCTCTCCGGCCTCACCGACGTCTTCTTCGGCCTGCCGTTCGTCCTCGGCGCCACCGTCGTCCTGGTCGCCTTCCCCGACCACGGCCTCGGCGCGATGACCCTCGTCCTCGTCGCCCTCGGCTGGACGACCATGACCCGGGTGATGCGCGCCCAGGTCATCGGCCTCAAACAGGCCGACTACGTGCAGGCCGCCCGCTCCACCGGCGCCGGACCGCTGCGGCTGATGACCCGCCACCTGCTGCCCAACGCCGCCACCCCCGTGGTGGTGGTCGCCATGCTGAACGTCGGGAACGTCATCTCCGGCGAGGCCACGTTGGACTTCCTCGGCGTCGGTCTGCAGTACCCTGCGGTCTCCTGGGGCCTGCAACTGAACGCGGCCCAGGCGTACGTCCTCGACTTCCCGCACCTGCTCGCCTTCCCCGCGCTGTTCCTGTCGGCGACCGTGCTGAGCTTCATCCTGCTCGGCGACGCCGTCCGGGACGCGTACGACCCGAAGCTGAGATGAGGTCCGCATGCCGACCCACGACCGGCCCCGAACGGTGCCGCAGGCCCTGCGACCCGGCGACCGGGTCGCCGTCGCCGCACCCGCCGGCCCGCCCGACCCCGCCCTGCTGGAGCGCGGCACCGCCCTGCTGGCCTCCTGGGGCCTGGAGGTGACGGTGCTGCCGCACGTCCGCGACAGCCACCTCGGCCACCTCGCCGGCCGCGACGAGGACCGCGCCGCCGACCTCACCGAGGCCTGCGCCGACCCCGGCGTCCGCGCCGTCCTCTGCGCCCGCGGCGGCTACGGCACCCAGCGGATGGTCGACCTGGTCGACTGGAAGGCGATCGACGCCGCCGCCGAACCCGCCCTGCTGATCGGCTCCAGCGACATCACCGCCCTGCACGAGGCCTTCGCCGTCCGGCTCGGCACCAGCACCCTGCACGCCCCGATGCCCGCCACCGGCGCCCTGGTCGACAACCCGGCCAGCGCCGACCACCTGCGCACCGTGCTCTTCCACCCCGAGCAGGTCACCGAACTGCCGCTCACCGGCGGCGCGCTCGTCCCCGGCACCGCCCGCGGCCGGCTCGCCGGCGGCAACGCCAGCCTGCTCGCCGCCTCCGTCGGCACCCCCACCGCTCTGCCGCCCGAGGGCTGCCTGCTGCTGCTGGAGGAGACCGGCGAGGAACCGTACCGGCTGGACCGCATCCTCACCCAGCTGGTCCGTGCGGGCGTGCTCGGCCGGGCCGCCGGCATCGTGCTCGGCGACTTCACCGACTGCGGGCCCGAGGAGGAGGTCCGCGCCGTCCTCGCCGACCGGCTCGGCGGCCTCGGCATCCCCGTCGCGGCCGGCCTGCCCGCCGGACACGGCCCGCTCCAGCTCACCGTCCCGCTCGGCACCGCCGCCGAACTCGGCGACGGCGTGCTCACCCTGCTCGAACCCCCGCTCGCCCCGCGCCCCGCCCCGGGCCGGCCGGCCGCCGAGGAGACCGCGTGCGCGTCCTGATCTCCGCCGACATGGAGGGCGCCACCGGCACCACCTGGCCGGAGGACGTCGAACCCGGCGCGCCCGCCTGGCAGCGGATGCGCCGGCTGCTCACCGGCGACGTCAACGCCTGCATCGCCGGACTGTTCGCCGGCGGCGCCGAAGAAGTCCTGGTCAACGAGGCGCACGAGACCCAGCGGAACGTCCTGCTGGAGGAACTCGACCCGCGGGCGAAGCTGCTGATCGGCCGGCACAAACCGCTCGGCATGATGCAGGGCGTCCAGGACGCCGACGCCGTCGTCCTCCTCGGCTACCACACCGGCGCGGGCGCGAACGGCGTCCTCGCCCACACCTACCTGGGCGCCGGACTCACCGGCTTCCGGATCGACGGCACGGACGCCGACGAAGGCCGCATGAACGCCCTGACCGCCGCCGAACACGGCGTCCCCGTCATCCTCGTCACCGGCGACGACCTCACCTGCGCCGCCGCCGCAGCCTGGGCACCCGAGGCCCGCACCGCCGCCGTCAAGGAGTGCGTCAGCCGCTACGCGGCGGTCTGCCTGCCGCCGGCCGTCAGCGCCGCGCTGATCCGCGACCGGGCCGAGCTCGCCGTGCGCGACCACCGGCTGCTCGGCCGCCCCGAACCCGTCACCGGCCCGCACCGCTTCGAGATCGACTTCCACGCCACCCACCAGGCCGAGGCGGTCGCCGCGGTGCCCACCGTCGAACTCCTCGGCCCGTGCACCGTCGGCTACACCGCCCCCGGCGCCACCCGGGCCGCCCGCACCTTCAAGGTCTGCACCGTGGTCGCCCGCGCGGCCACCGAGCAGCAGTACGGATAGCGAGTGCCCTCGAGGGCCGGGGTGGTGCCCCCAGCGCCCTTGAACACACCATCCATGGACCCCTGCCCGACGAGGGAGACCCCGTGACCGTCAGCCCGCAGGCACTCGACACCGACGCGGCGGTCCTCTGCCACGACCTGCTGCGCCTCGACACCGTGAACCCCGGGGACGGCAGCGGGCCGGGCGAGCGGGCCGCCGCGGAGTACGTCGCCGCCCGGCTCGCCGAGGCCGGACTCGACCCGCTGCTCACCGAGTCCGCGCCGCGCCGGGCGAACGTCCTCGCCCGGGTGGCCGGCACCGACCGCACGCTGCCGCCGCTGCTCGTCCACGGCCACCTGGACACCGTGCCCTTCGCCGCCGAGGACTGGACGCACCACCCGCTCTCCGGCGAACTCGCCGACGGCTGCCTGTGGGGCCGGGGCGCGGTCGACATGAAGGGCACCCTGGCGATGACCCTGGCCCTCGTCCGGGACTGGGCCCGCACCGGGCGGCGGCCGCGCCGGGACCTGGTGCTCGCCTTCCTCGCGGACGAGGAGTCGACCGGCGAGTACGGCGCCCGCTTCGCGGCCGAGCGGCACCGGGAGTGGTTCGAGGGCTGCACCGAGGCGATCGGCGAGTCCGGCGGGTACTCGGTGCCCGCGGGTGGGACGGCGGGGGAGCGGCGGCTCTATCCGGTGGCGGTCGGCGAGCGCTGCACCGCCTGGATGCGGCTGACCGCCACCGGCACCGCCGGGCACGGTTCCCGGGCCGGCGCGGACAACGCCGTCGCCACCCTGGTGCACGGGCTGTCCCGGCTCGCCGCGCACGCCTGGCCGGTCCGCCTCACCCCGCCGGTGGAGGCGCTGATCACCGAGCTGGAGGGGGTCCTCGGGACCCGGATCGACCGGGAGCGGCTGGAGGCGGAGGCGGCCCGACTCGGCCGGGCGGGCGCGCTGTTCGCCCACACCGTGCGGAACTCGGCGGTGCCCACCGTGCTGCGGGCCGGGCAGAAGGTGAACGTGGTGCCCGGCAGTGCGCACGCCCAGGTCGACGGGCGGTTCCTGCCCGGCACCCGGGACGAGTACCTGGAGACCGTCGAGCGGCTCCTCGGGCCGGGCGTGACCCGGGAGTTCATCAACCTGGAGGAGGCCGTCGCGGCCGACCACACGGGACCGGCGTTCGCCGCGATGGCCGCCGCCGTGCGCGCCGAGGACCCGGCCGGCCACCCGGTGCCGTACCTGATGTCCGGCGGCACCGACGCCAAGACCTTCAACCGCCTGGGCATCACCTGCTACGGCTTCGCACCCCTGCTGCTCGACCCGGAACTCGACTATCCGACGATGTTCCACGGCGTGGACGAACGCGTCCCCGTCGACGGCCTGGCCTTCGGCGTCCGCGTCCTGGACCGCTTCCTCGGGAGCTACTGAGGGCGTCTGATCCGGGTTCCAGGCGGCTTCTCCCGGACGAGTGTCCGGGGCGGTGGTCCGCGTCCATGACCTGCGGGATCGTGGACGCGTTCCCCGACGTCAATCGGACCGGCATCCCGTAGGAGCACCTGCCGTACGACTTCCCGCCCTGCAAGACGGTCTGCGACCACTACGGGAAGCGGGAGGACGACGGCACCACGCAGCAAGTCCCCGGCCTGCTGCGGGACCGCACCCGCCGGGCACCCCACTACAAGCCCACACTGATCGATCCCACCGCGACCGCCTGCGCCGGCGTCGGGCCGAGGATCCCGCGGTGCCGGTTGCCCACCTCCTGCGCGAGATCAAGGAACTGGGCCACACCGGCAGCACGAACCTCCTGGTCCGCTACATCACCCAGGGCCGCACCGAGGATGACAAGCCCGTCACCACCCGCAGCGCTTCGCGCGGCTCCTCCTCAGCCGCCCCGAGAGTCTGCGCGACAAGGACGCCGCACTGCTGGGGGAACTCATCGAGGGGCCTTCGCCCGTGAAGATGGACACGCGGTTGGTTGTCACGCGGCGAGGGTGAGCTTAGCGGTGAGCTTTGCCCCGTGACGTGGACACCCTGACACTTGGATCTTGTAGATCCACGAAGGGAAGTCCAGATGGGACGTCCGTCGAAGTACTCGGACGAGTTCCGTCGTGATGCCGTCGCCTTGTACCGGGCCTCGGAGGGCCGGCGCACGTTCGCGGCCGTCGCGAAGGAGATCGGGGTCAACCACGAGACCCTGCGGAACTGGGTACGGGCCGCCGACGCCGAGCCGGTCTCGACCAGCCAGGGCCTGAACGCCGAGGAGCGGGCCGGGCTTGCGCGGTTGCGAAAGGCCGAGCGGGAGTGGCAGGCCGAGAAGGAGATCCTGCGCCGGGCAGCGGCCTATTTCGCGCGGGAGATGAAGTATGGGCCCGCCGCTGGGACTTCATCTCCACCCATGCCGCCGAGTTCGGCGTCCAGCGGTTGTGCGAGGTCCTGGGCGTCGCTCGTTCCGGGTGCTACGTCTGGCGGGCCGGTGCCCGGGCCCGCGCCGACCGGGCAGCGGCCGAGACTGCACTCATGCGCGAGATCCGCGCAGTCCACCAGGAGACGCAGGGCGTCTACGGGGTGCCAAGGGTGCACGCCGAACTGCGGGCCCGGGGCTGGGTGGTCAACCGTAAACGGATAGCACGCCTGATGCGCGAGCATGGCATCATCGGCCGCCACCTGCGCAAACGCTGCCGAACGACGATCCCGGACCGGAGCGCGCCGCCCGTGCCGGACCTGATCGGACGCGACTTCACGGCGGCGGAGCCCGATTCCCGGTGGTCGGCGACATCACGTATCTGCCGGTCGGCGGCTCCTGGATGTACTGGGCCACCGTCATCGACCTGCACTCGCGCCGCCTGGTGGGCTGGTCGCCGGCCGACCACATGCGCACCTGGCTGGTCGCCGATGCGCTGGAGGCCGCGGTGGCGACCCGCGGCGGCCGAGTCGATGGCGTGATCTTTCACTCGGACAGAGGGGTCGCAATACGGCTCGGCCGAGTTCGCGAGAGTCTGCCGGCAGCACGGTGTCCGGCGAAGCATGGGAAAGGTCGGCTCCAGCTACGACAATGCCGCCGCGGAGAGCTTCTTCGCCTCACTCAAGCGGGAGTTGATGCACGGAGTGCGATGGGCCAGTCGGCATCAGGTGAGACTGGACGTGTTCCGCTGGATCTCCTTCTACAACCTCCGCCGGCGTCACTCCACGCTCGGCTACCTCAGCCCGATTCAGTTCGAACAGCAGACAGCGGCAACCCGTAAGATCACCCTCGCCGCATGAAACTCCGGTGTCCATGTCCCGGGGGAAGGCTCAGCCTGCTCACGCAAGGAGCGCTCATGTCCACGATTCATCTGCATCAGACGATCGCCGCAACACCCGAGGAGTTCGTCGCCGGGCTCACCGACTTCGGGCCGGGACGCTCGGAGCTCTTCGGCAACAGTGCCGACAAGTACCTCGAGGTGCACGACCGGGACCGCACGAGGCCGACGTCACCGAGGGCTCCGCGGGAATCTGGGAACGGCTGCACTACGACTGGTCCGATCCTCACCGCGTCGTCATGACGACCACCGACTCCAACGTCTGGGGCGGCAAGTCGGGCCACACGTACACGTTCACGCCGAAGGCCGACGGGACGACCGAGGTGGACGCCGTCGTGATCCGCGAGGGCAAGAACCTCAAGGGACGCGTGCTCGGCGTGGTCGTCGGCACCATCGGCAAGCGACACCTCTCGAAGGCCTTCGCGAACACCGGCAAGGCCATCGAGGCCCGGCACCAGGCCGACGGAGGCTCGTGACACGACCACACGGCCGAACTATGGGGAACCACCGCATGCGCCGCGTCCGGACAAGGCCCGGTCGTAGACGCTGATCGCGGCTGTCGCGGCGACCGGCAGGGCGGCGAGTTCGCTGCGGGCGAGGGCGGCGGGGGAGGGCTGCGGGCCCGGCCAGTACCCCGCCGGCCCGCGCGGGCCCGGACGCTGCGGCCGGGGGAGAGGGCAGTGCGGTGCCGGCCGCGGCCCCACCCGTGGCAGGCGCGGTGGTGCTGGTGCAGGAGGTGCCCGCCGCGGCGAGGGCGGCGAGCAGGGCGAGCCGGACGGTCCGGGATACGGGCGGTGAGGCTGCCATACGCCACTGATACCCGCCCGCGCCCCGATCACCGGCGGCGCAACGCCGAACACGGCCGCGCCGCGGCTGGGCCGGCTTGGGCGACCCGGGCCCCCGACCACATGGTCCACAGCGAACAGTCCCGCGTCACGGTGCTCGTGCCGGAGCACCGTTCCATCGGGCACCCCGCTCACCCGCAGCCCCGCACTTTACACCTCGGCCATCAGCGCCACCGACCCTCGGCGTCCGATGTCTCGCACAGTGTCCCGTGCACCTCGCCCAGGCCGGTCGGGCCTGCCCCGCGCCCGTCCATCGCGTCACCTCCACCACCCCTGTCCAGGCGAAGCCGCGCTCTCGTCGCTGCTGCCGACGCTAGGCCCGCGCCGCCTGCCAGGCAGCCCGCCCGCCTCCGCCCGCGCGGCCTGCCCCCGGGCGCGCGGACCGGCCGGCCGAAGCCCGGCAGACACGGCCGCGGCGCTGAGCGGCGACGGTCACGCCGGGCGGGAGTGCGCCGGCCCCTCGGGTCGGGGGCGGAGCGAACCGGCGGCCGGCGCCGGCTTCTCACCTCGGCGGGCCGGACCCGTCGAGGCGCTGCCCGGCCCTCGTGCGAGGGCGGCCAGCGACTGCTCGGCGAGCATCTCTTCCAGGGTCAGCAGGGCACGGGGGGCGTGCCGGGTGTCGATGCGGACGGTGTAGATGAAGCGTGTCAGCCCCGGGTCGGCGAGGGGGCGTGCCACGACCCGGGCGACACCCGCGGGCACGGCCAGCTGCGGCATGACGGCGACGCACAAGCCGGCGGCCACGAAGCCGAGCACGGTGTTGAAGTCGTCGCCGTCGTAGGCCAGGCGGGCCTGGAAACCTGGTGTCCTGGCCATCTGGGCGAGCAGTTCGAGGCGCAGCGCGGCCTCGGGAGCCGCGATCCAGGTCTCGGACGCGAGGCCGGCCAGGTCGATGACGTCCCGGTCGGCCAGGTGGTGGCCGGCCGGGACCACCGCGACGACCGGGTCTCGTGCGACCGGCGTGCGGCGCAGCGTCCGGGGCGGCGGCAGCGGAATGAAGTCGTAGTCGTAGCAGAGGGCCAGGTCCATGTCTCCGCGCCTGAGCCGGCTGTAGCCGGCTTCGGGTTCCACCTGGGAGAGGCTCACCTGTACGTCAGGGTACGTCGTCTGGAGCTGCGCCAGCGCCGGCGGGACGATGCCGGCGGCGGCGGAGGCGAAGGCACCGAGCCGGATCCGTCCGCCCGTACCGGCACGCAGGGCGTCGAGTTCCACGGATGCCGCCGCCCACGCGCTCCGCACGCGCTGTTCGGCGTCGAGGAGGACCACGCCCGCAGGGGTGGCGCGTACGGGGCGGCGCTCGATCACCCGGAGGCCGGCGCGACGTTCGAGTTCGGCGATCTGTTGCGAGACTGCGGGGGCGCTGTAGCCCAGCTCGCGTGCGGCGGCGTTGAAGGAGCCGTGGCGGACCACGGCTTCGAGGGTGGCGAGCAGCCGGGGGTCGAGGCTCTGCACGGAGTTAAGGCTCACTTATCTGTCGCAAAGACGTCTTTTCTTGTGCTTAAGCAGGAACGGCAGCAGGATTCTTGCTCGCGGCCCGGATGCGCAAGACCCCGACACCGGGTCCGCGCCCTTCCCCCTTCCCGTCCTCGGGCGGATCGGTGCGCCCGCAGGAGGACGTGCGCCGCCTCCTGCACGGACCGACCGTTCACGGCGCGTCCGCCGGGCGGGCTCGGGATGCGGCGGCCGCCGGTGATCGACTCCAGGACCTGAAAGGACGTGGTATGCCCACGCCACTCATCGGACTCACCACCTACCTCACCGACGCCCGGTGGGGGGAGTGGGAACTGCCCGCCGCGCTGCTGCCCGCCGCGTACGTCAGCTGCTTCCAGGCGGCCGGCGGCAGCACCGTCCTGCTGCCGCCGGCCGCGCCGGAGGCAGCCGCCGATCTCGTCGCGCGGCTGGACGCGGTCGTGCTGACCGGCGGCGAGGACCTGGATCCCGCCCTGTACGGGGCGCAGCCGCACCCCCGCACGGGACCGCCTGTCCGCGAACGCGACCGGTGGGAGCGCGCCGTGCTGGCCGCCGCCCTTGCACGGGACATCCCGGTGCTCGGAGTGTGCCGGGGAATGCAGTTGATGAACGTCCACGCGGGCGGCACCCTCGTGCAGCACCTGCCGGACGAGGTCGGCCACCACGGGCACAACCCGCACGGGGGCCACTTCGCCGCCCATGCCGTCACCACGGTGCCGGGGACGCGGATCGGCGCGCTCCTTCCGGGGACCAGCCAGGTCGCCACGCACCACCATCAGGCGGTGGCGTCCCTCGGCGCGGGCCTGGTCGTGGGCGCCCGTGCGGCGGACGGCACCGTCGAGGCGATCGAGAGCAACCGCCACCGCTTCGCCGTCGGCGTGCAGTGGCACCCCGAGACGGCCTTCCGGTCGGCGGTGGTGCACGCCCTGGTGGCCGCCGCGGGGTCCGCCGCGAACGCCGTTCCCGGTCGCACCGCCGGGCGGAAGGCCGGCACCCGGCCCGGTTCGCCACCCGCCGCGGTGTCGGCGCCGGTGTCTTGACACCGCCCGGCCCTACCGTCCAAGATCAGCCCGTGAACCTGTCAGACAGCCAGACAGGTGGCGGCGGTCCGCGGCGCATCAGCGCGATGGAAGCGGTGTTCGGCCACCTGCGCAGCGCCATCGAGCGCGGTGAGTACGCCGTGGGGGACAAGCTCCCCTCGGAAGCGGAGCTGTGCCGGACCTTGGAAGTCAGCCGACCCGTGCTGCGGGAGGCGCTCCGCGCCCTGCAGACGATGGGCCTGACGGTCTCGAAGACCGGCAAGGGCACCTTCGTCGTGGCGAACACGGTCGAGGACCCCACCTTCGGCGACTACGCGGCCAGGGACCTCCTGGAGGTGCGCCGCCACGTCGAGATCCCGGTCGCCGGCTACGCGGCGCTGCGCCGCACGCCGGAGGACCTGGACCAGCTGGCCCACCTGCTCGACCGGATGGAGCAGGAGACCGACACCACCGCCTGGGTCGCGCTGGACACCGTCTTCCACCTGGCGGTGGCGCAGGCCTCCGGCAACCCGGTCTTCCGCCGGGTGATCGAGGAGATCCGCGACGCACTGGCGCGTCAGTCGACCTTCCTCAACGAACTCGGCGGCCGGCGCACGCAGTCCAACTGCGAGCACCGGGCGATCGTCGAAGCCCTGGTCGACGGTTCCGAACACGACGCGGTGGAGGCCATGTCCCACCACCTCCGCCAGGTCGAGACCACCCTCACCGACATCGTGCGCCCCAGGGGCACGGAGTCCACCACGGAAGGCATACCCGAGGCGTGAGCGAGCAGTTCCTCAAGGACGAGAAGCGCCCCACGACCCGTCACGTCGACGCCGGGGACACCGGCTACAGCAAGTCCCTGAAACCCCGCCACGTCAACATGATCGCCATCGGCGGAGCGATCGGCACCGGCCTCTTCCTCGGCGCGGGCGGACGCCTCGCCGACGCCGGTCCCTCCCTGTTCGTCGCCTACGCGGTCTGCGGCGTCTTCGCATTCCTCGTCGTGCGCGCGCTCGGCGAGCTCGTCCTCTACCGGCCGTCCTCCGGCGCCTTCGTCTCGTACGCACGGGAGTTCCTGGGGGAGAGGGGCGCGTACGCGGCAGGGTGGATGTACTTCCTCAACTGGGCGACCACCGGCATCGCCGACATCACCGCGGTGGCCACGTACACCCACTACTGGCACCTGTTCTCCGGGGTCCCGCAGTGGGTGATCGCCCTCGTGGCCCTGGCCGTGGTCCTCACCGTGAACCTCATCTCGGTGCGGATCTTCGGCGAGCTGGAGTTCTGGTTCGCCATCGTCAAGGTCGGTGCGCTGGTCGTTTTCATGGGAATCGCGATCTTCCTGCTGGTCACCCGGCACCCCGTCGACGGCGCCGTCCCCGGCCCGTCCCTGATCGTGGACAACGGCGGCGTCTTCCCCAACGGCCTGCTCCCGATGCTGCTGATCATCCAGGGCGTCGTCTTCGCCTACGCCTCGGTGGAACTCGTCGGCGTGACGGCCGGAGAGACCGAGAACCCCGAGAAGGTCATGCCGAAGGCGATCAACTCGATCATGTGGCGCGTGGGCCTCTTCTACGTCGGCTCGGTACTGCTGCTGTCGATGCTGATGCCGTGGAACAAATACACCTCCGGCCAGAGCCCCTTCGTCACCGTGCTCTCCCACATCGGCGTCCCGGCGGCCGGCAACGTGATGAACCTGGTCGTCCTCACCGCGGCGATGTCCTCGCTCAACTCCGGCCTCTACTCCACCGGCCGCATCCTGCGCTCCATGGCCGTCAACGGATCGGCCCCGCGCTTCACCGCCCGGATGAGCCGCACTCAGGTCCCCTACGGCGGCATCCTGCTCACCAGCGGCATGTGCGTCCTCGGGGTGGGCCTCAACTTCGTGGTCCCCGCCGACGCGTTCGAGATCGTGCTCAACCTCGCGGCGATCGGCATCATCGCCACCTGGGGCATGATCATGGTCTGCCACCTCCTGTTCTGGCGTAGGACCAGGGCCGGCGAACTGACCCGCCCCGACTACCGCCTGCCCGGCTCGCCCTGGACCGAACTCGTGACCCTGGCCTTCCTCGCCTCCGTCCTGGTCCTCATGTACGCCGACGGCGGCCCCGGGCGCACCACCGTGCTGTGCGTTCCGCTGATCGCCGCAGTGCTGGTCGCCGGCTGGTACGCGATCCGCGGGCGCATCGCGCGTGCCGCCGCCGGAGCCGACGGCTGAAACCCGGGGGCGGCCTCGGGACCCCCGTGGACCCGCCGCAATTCGCCCGGCCCGCCGCCCGCAGGTCAGCAGCCCCATCCACCACCGATCGAGGCAGTCATGCTCAGCAGTCCCCTCGCGGACGCGCCCGCGATCCGCGAGCCCCGCCACGTGCCCGTCGCCCACGTCACCCGGGGCGGTGTGGTCGAGGGCGTCCACTACGGCTCCGTCGTCGTCCTCGGCGGCGACGGGAGGGTCCGGTTCCGCCTGGGCGACATCGAGGCGGCCTGCTACCCGCGGTCGGCCCTCAAGCCGTTCCAGGCCGTCGCCATGGTCAGGGCGGGGCTTCCGCTCGACGGCGACCTGCTCTCCCTCGCGATGGGCAGCCATTCCGGCGAGGAGCGACACCTCGCCGGTACCCGGCGGATTCTGGCGCTCGCCGGCCTCACCGAGGACGACCTGCGCAACGTGCCGGACCTGCCGTACGGTCAAGCCGTCCGCGACGACTGGGTGCGCGAGGGCCGCCCGCCCTCCCGGCTCGCCCAGAACTGCTCCGGCAAGCACGCCGCGATGCTCTACCTCTGCACGCTCAACGGCTGGCCTCCGGAGACCTACCTCGACCCGGCCCACCCGATCCAGACGGCCATCGCCGAGGTCGTCGAGGAGCTCACCGGCCAGCGCATCGCGCACGTCACCGTCGACGGCTGCGGCACCCCGCTGTTCGCCGTCTCCCTGCACGGCCTCGCCCGCGCCGCCGCCCGGATCGCCGCGGCGGCGCCGGGCACGCCCGAGTTCCGGGTGGCGGAAGCGCTGCGCGGGCACCCGGAGATGGCCTCCGGTGCCGGGCGGGACGTGGCCGCGCTGATGCGAGCGGTGCCCGGACTGCTCGCCAAGGACGGCTTCGAGGGCGTCCAGATCGCAGCGCTGCCGGACGGCCGCGCCGTCGCCGTGAAGATCGCCGACGGCGCGAACCGGGCGCGCGTTCCGGTGGCGACGGCCGCGCTGGCCCTCGCGGGAGTCGATCCGCGGCTGCTCACCGGGTTCGGGGGAGAGCCGGCGACCGGCGGCGACCGATCCGTCGGCGGCGTCCGACCGGTGGCGGCGCTGGACCCGTCGGCCCTGCTCGCCCCCGCGTGACCCGACCCGCCACTCCAGGAAGAAGAGGACCCGCACACCCATGACCGCCGCCACCCGCAGCGAGCACGACCTGCTCGGAGACCGCGACGTCCCCGCCGACGCCTACTGGGGCGTCCACACCCTGCGCGCCACCGAGAACTTCCCCATCACCGGCACTCCCATCTCCGCCTACCCGCACCTGATCGACGCCCTGGCCGCCGTGAAGGAGGCCGCCGCCCTCGCCAACGAGGAACTCGGCCTGCTGGAACCCGCGAAGGCCGGGGCGATCGTCGCCGCCTGCCGCGAGATCCGCGGCGGCAGGCTCCACGACCAGTTCGTCGTCGATGTCATCCAGGGCGGCGCCGGCACCTCGACCAACATGAACGCCAACGAGGTCGTCGCCAACCGGGCACTGGAACTGCTCGGCCACGACAAGGGCGAGTATCGGCACCTGCACCCCAACGAGGACGTCAACCTCGGCCAGTCCACCAACGACGTCTACCCGACCGCCATCAAGATCGCGACCGTCTACGCGGTGCGCGGCCTGCTCGACGCGATGACCGTCCTTCAGGACGCCTTCGCCCGTAAGGCCGTCGAGTTCCGCGACGTGCTGAAGATGGGCCGCACCCAGCTGCAGGACGCCGTGCCGATGACGCTCGGGCAGGAGTTCTCGACGTTCGCGGTCATGTTGGAGGAGGACCGCAGCCGGCTCGCGGAGGCCGTCGAGCTGATCCACGAGATCAACCTCGGCGCGACCGCGATCGGCACCGGCCTCAATGCCCCCGCCGGGTACGCCGAGTCCGCCCGCCGCCACCTCGCCGACATCACCGGGCTGCCCCTGGTCACCGCCGCCAACCTGGTCGAAGCCACCCAGGACTGCGGCGCGTTCGTCCAGATGTCCGGCGTGCTCAAGCGCATCGCCGTCAAGCTGTCCAAGACCTGCAACGACCTGCGCCTGCTGTCCTCCGGCCCGCGCGCGGGCCTCGGCGAGATCAACCTGCCCCCGGTGCAGGCCGGTTCGAGCATCATGCCCGGCAAGGTCAACCCGGTGATCCCCGAGGTCGTCAACCAAGTCGCCTTCGAGGTGATCGGCAACGACGTCGCCGTCACTATGGCCGCCGAGGCCGGCCAGCTCCAGCTCAACGCCTTCGAGCCGATCATCCTCCACTCGCTGTCGGAGTCCATCACCCACCTGAGCGCGGCCTGCCGCACCCTCGCCGAGCGCTGCGTCACCGGCATCACCGCCAACACCGAGGTGCTGCGTGCGACCGTCGAGAACTCCATCGGCCTGGTGACCGCCCTCAACCCGCACATCGGGTACACGGCCGCCACCGACATCGCCAAGGAAGCCCTCGCCAGCGGCCGGGGCGTGGCCGAACTCGTCCTGGAAAAGGGCCTGCTCCCGGCCGGGACGCTCGCCGCCCTGCTCCGGCCCGAGGTGCTCGCGGGGACCGGCGCAGCCCTGGCCTGACGACGGGCGCAGTAGGGGTAGCAGCAGTCGTCGAGGGTCTCGGTGGAGGCGTCACGGATGAGGCAGGCGCCACCCGGGCGGCGATCGAAGGAGAAGCGGCGGGGTTGTTCACCGCCCTGCCGGAACTCGGCCACCACACCTGCCTCCACGCCGAACCGCTGCCCCGGCCACGTGGCCTCGGCGCTTCGCTCCCGGGCGGCCGAACACCGGGCGGTGTCCCCGGCTGGTGGCTGACCGCCCAGGCATAGGCCGATCTTTCCGGTCTGCCGAATCGAGTGCTGTCGAGAGCCTCGACGGCGTCGCCTGCGGACTCCTTGAGGAGGTGGCCGAAGAGGTGGACGTGATGGCGAGGGCGGCGCGGCGCAGGGTCTTGGGGTGCTTCCCTGCCCACCTTGGAGGCCCACTGGATCGCACTGACCCTGAATCCCTGCCGTGTCACCGATACTGACCTCGGCGTTTCGAGATGACGGATTGGGTGTTTGGCTGACGGGGGCTCAGCCGCTGCGGTAGGCCGTCGGGCATGCGATACACGCCGGCCCGCAGGGCGGTGGCGACCTGCTCACGCTGCTCCGGTCCGATGCCGGCGGCGAGGGCAGCCTCCCGCCATGATGCCATCAGCCCGGGAGGAACTGATGGGCCTTTTGCTCTCGCCCGGTCGATCGACCGAACGGCCTCGCCGAGTGCCACGGTGACGGCTTCCCGGCGCCGGGTGGGTACGGGCGGATCGTCGTGCAGGGCGAGGTGTTGGGCGGGCACGGCGTTCAACCCGGCGGCCAGTTGGTGCAGTGCGCGGGGCAGTTGCTCGAGCAGCCCGGCGAGCGCGCCGATGGTGTGGTGGACATCGGTCGGGTACGGGTAGGCGTCGGTCCGCGCGGTGGCGGCGTTGAGCCGGCGGATCTCGTCGGCGGAGGCCACCGCGATCCGGTGCGGGGTGTACGGGGAGTCATCGCGGGCCTCCTTCCTGAGAGCTCGGCCCCGGCACGGCTCAGCTTGAGTTTTAACCTTCCGTGACCGCCAGGATGTGCGATCCGTTCACCCACATGGGGATTCACCGGAAACGGTGACGACCTCCGGTTCACGCTGTGTGATGTCGAGTCTCACAACGGGTCGGAGGTCGTCGGTGTCCAGTGTGGTGCATGCAGCCGTCGACCGGTCGGTACTGACCGAACTGTCCTCCTTTCGGATGGAGTTGTATGCGGCGTTGCCCCGCCGCGCGGATGCATTGTTCGAGCTGGTGGACGCGGTGTTGTGCGCGGACGGGCCGGTGGTGTCGCTGCCGGAACTGTCGCTGGAGGCGGTGCACCGGCGCGGGCACGGGGCGATGTACGACGCCCTGGCGAACGGCCGGATCGACGTCGAACGGCTGCAACTGGCCCTGGTCGGACTGGAGTTGCCGCGCGGAACGGATCGGTAGATCTCGATCGCACTGGACGTGACGTCGTGGCCTCGGCCGGACGCGGAGTGCTCACCGGAGCGGTTGCACTGCCACCGGGCGTGCCGGTGCGACGGCGTCCGGCAGACGATTCCCGGCTGGCCGTACCAGGTCGCCGCCGCGCTGGGCAGTGGCCGCTCGTCGTGGACCGGGGTACTCGACGCGGTCCGGCCGGACCCGGCGACGACGCGACCGAGGTCACCGCCGTCCAGGTCCGCGACCTGCTGGAACGGCTCCGCGAGGCCGGGCAGTGGCTCGACGGCGACCCCGAGGTGCTGTTCGTGCTGGACTCCGGTT